>CANHTE010000197.1 GCA_947462945.1 Acetobacteraceae bacterium | reverse complement strand
CGACGCTGGGATACTACCCGCGACTTGCTGCGCGTTCCAGCGATATATAATCAATGGGTTATGAAAAATGCGGGGGCGCTGAATGAGGCGGAAACTGTGAGGCAAACACACTCTTAATCAGCGGGTCCACGGTTCGAGCCCGTGAGCGCCCACCATTCTCCGCCTTTTCGTCGTGCGCCGCTTTAGACAGGCGGCGCGGTTTGCCCCGCCCCGATCGCACGCGTCATCAGCACCGTATCCACCCATTGCCCATGCTTCCATCCGGTCCCGGGCAGCACCCCCGCCGGCTGAAAGCCCGCCGCGCTGTGCAGCCCGATGGAGGGCGCATTCGCACTGTCGCCGATCACCGCAATCATCAGCCTGAAGCCTGCATCCGCGCAGCGCTGCACCAGCGTGTCCAGCAGCGCGCGCCCCGCACCCTGGCGCGCCCCGCCCGGCCGCACATAGACGCTGTTCTCCACCGTGAAGCGGTAGGCCGGCCGGGCGCGGTACAGGCTGGCATAGGCATAGCCCAGCACCTCGCCCGCCGCTTCAGCAACCAGATAAGGATAGCCGCCCGCCAGCACGGCATCGCGCCGCCGCGTCATCTCAGCCAGGTCGGGCGGGTCGAGTTCGAAGCTGGCCCGCCCATGCATCACCCAATGGGCGTAGATGGCTGTGATGGCAGGAAGGTCTTGGGCCAGGCTGTCACGGATTTGCATGGCGGGGCGGATAGCGGGCGCCGGGCCGTGGGGCAATCTCCCCTCAGGCGGCGGCCAGCAGCACCACGCCGGCCGAGATCAGCGCGATGGCGGCCATTTTCTGCACCCCCATCGTCTCACCAAAGAAATACCAGCCGATGCCGGCGATCACGACATAGCTTGCCGCCGTGCAGGGCAGGGCCACGCTCATCGGGATGCGGCGCAGCGCCATGATGTAGAGCAGCGCACCCAGCCCATAGAAGCACAGCCCCAGCATGGTCTGCCAGCGCAGCATCTGGGCGAAGAAGCTGACGCCGCCGGCCGTATCGGCACCCGCCTTCAACAGCACCTGGCCGACGAGCGACGAGCAGATGGCGGCGACCAGCGCACCCCAGTAGAGGCTCATTCCCCGCTGACCTTTTCACGCGGGCGAAGAACTTCCCGCACCACACCCTGCGGCTTGCCATTGGCCGAGAGGAAGGCACGGCCAACATACTCGCCCATGACGCCCAGGATGGTGAACTGCACCCCGGCGATGAGCAGCATGAGCATCATGGTGGAGGCCCAGCCCGAAGGGGTCTCGAAGAAAATCGCCTCGATGATCACCACCAGCGCCAGCAGGAAGCCGAGGATTCCCATGCCCACCCCGGCGAAGATCGCCATGCGCAGCGGCAGCACCGAGAAATTGGTGGCGAGGTTCAGCCACAACCGCACCAGGCGCCGCATGGTGTAATTGGAAACGCCATCGGCCCGGGCGTAATGCGCGACTTCGATCGAGGAGATGCGCTGCGTCACCTGCATGATCAGCCCGTCAATATACGGGTAGGGGCCGGAATACTTGGCGACTTCCTGCACCACCAGCGCGCTCATGCAACGGAAGGAGGAGAGGTAGAGGCCCTTCGGCTTGTCCAGCAGGCTATCCGCCACCTGATTGGCGAAGCGGCTGCCCAGGTTCCGCCAGCCCTCATGCTCCTTCTTGGCGTAGCGGGTATAGACCACGTCCCAGCCACCCAGGCGTGCGTGATCGTAAAGGCGGATCACTTCCTCGGGCGGGTTTTGCAGATCATCATCCATGTTGATGACATAGGCACCGCGCGCGTGGCGCAGCCCGGTCATCACCGCGTTGTGTTCGCCGAAGTTCCGCGCATGCTCGATATAGGTGAGCGGCACGGTCGCGGTCTCGGCCAGGCGGCGGCAGACATCGCCGCTTTCATCCGGGCTGCCGTCATTGACCAGGATGATCTCCAGCCCGCCGGCCGGCTTGAGTTGCGAGACAGCCTCCACGAGGCGCCCGATGGTGGCCGCACCCCGGTAAACAGGGACGATGATGGTCAGGCCGAAGGGATGGTCGGTCATGTCTGTGCGGGGTCCAGAGGACGGGTTGCGGTGGTGAGGAGCGAGCCGCCGGCCGGGAAGCGCAGGCCGGCACCCAGCAGCGCGGCCTCCAGCCGGCAGATGGAGAACAGGCTGGCATCGAGCCAGGCTGGGAAGGGTACGACGTCCGAGGCAGCATCCTCAGCGCGCTTCAGCACCTTGCGTTGCATGACCATCAGCGGCAGCAACAGGGAGTTCCAGTGGCGTGGCGAAGACTGCTCGAAGCCCGCTTCCTCCAGCACCTTAGTGGCCCAGGCGCGATCGTAACGGCGGGCGGTATGCACCCGCGCATCATGGGCTGAGCGCAGCCATTCATGGGCGGGCAGGTTCAACACCAGCAGCCCGCCCGGCCGCAATACGCGGCGAAATTCAGCCAGGGCCGCCGTTTCCTGCACGCCAACGTGGCAAATCACATCCAGGCTGACCACCGCGTCAAAGCTGCCATCGGGGAAGGGCAGGGCGTTCACCGTGCCGGCGGCAACATGGGCGCCGGCCTTTGCGGCAGCACGGGCGGCCGCCGCTTCCGCATATTCCAGGCCGAACAACTCGGCGCTGGGATGCGCGCCGCGCAGCTTGGCCAGAAAGCCACCCGTGCCGCAGCCGCCATCCAGGATGCGGGCGCCGTCCGGCAGGCCCGCGAGGGCGCGCAAGGCGTGGCCATGCATGGCGCGATACCACCACATCCGGTCCTCGACCGCGTCCATCAGGTCATATTCGGCAGCGTCCATGCTGCGGTTCTGGCGGCGCGCCATGGCAGTTGCAAGCCCGGAACATGGCGGAGGGATGGCAGATGTGCGGAAAACCCGGTTGCGGCACCCTGCCCAGCCGGGGAAGGATGCTGCCATGAGCTTTCAGGATTACCTCGGCCGCACCGAAACCCGCGCGGATCGCCTCGACCCTCGGCTGATCGAAGGCCTCGCCGCCACCTTGGATCGCCCGGTGCCGGAAGGCGATGTGCCGCCGCTCTGGCACTGGATGCTGTTCCAGGATTGGCGCAGGCCCTCGGCCGTGGGGCCGGATGGCCACCCCCGGCGCGGCGGCTTCCTGCCACCCGTGCATGAATTGCCTCGCCGCATGTGGGCCGGCGGGCGGCTCGAATTCCACGAACACGCCTTGCGCGCAGATGACCGGGTGACGCGGGTTTCCACCATCGCCGCCATTTCGGAAAAATCGGGCGGCTCGGGCCAGTTGGTCTTCGTGACCGTGCGGCATGCCATCACCGGGCCACGCGGCCCCGTGCTGACTGAGGAGCATGACATCGTCTATCGCGGCACCGAGGGCGCCGCCGTGCGCCCGGCGGAACCCGCACCCGCCTTTGCCCATGACACCCGCCTCGCCCTCACGCCCGACGCGCTGCTGCTGTTCCGCTATTCGGCACTGACCGGCAATGGCCACCGCATCCATTACGACATGCCCTATGTGACGGGTGAGGAAGGCTATCCCGGCTTGATCGTGCACGGCCCGCTCCAGGCCACGCTGATGGCCCAGACGATTCTGGATGCGGCGAACCAAGGTGCAGCGGGGGGCCGCCGCCTCACGCGCTTTGCCTTCCGTGGCAAGCGGCCATGCTTCGCGGGGAATGCGCTCAGCGTCCTGGCGCGGATCGAGGGGGCCACGGCCATGGCCGAGACGCGCGACCACGGAGGCGCCACCTGCATGCAGGCCGAAGCCGTGCTTGCATAAGGATCCGCCCGGCCGCTCCACCAGTGGCGAGGCCGCGGTGCGCGGCCTGATCCTGGCGGCCATGGGCTATGCCATCATCTCCTTCGCGGATGCGGCCATCAAGCTGGCGCTGCCGCTGGTGGGGGTGGCGGGCGCCATGCTGTGGCGCGGCGGGGCGGGGGCGCTGTCCATCGTCATCCTGGCGCGCGGCAAGGGTCTTTGGCCGCGCAACAAGCGCCTCGTCTTTGGCCGCTCCTTGCTGCACTGCTCGGTTTCGATCCTTTGGTACTATGTCTGGATGTCAGGCTTTGGCCTGGCCGACAGCTACGCCGTCGCTGCCGCCGCGCCCTTGCTGATGACGCTACTTGCCATCCCCATGCTGGGCGAGCGCGTGGGCTGGCGGCGCTGGACCTCCTGTGCGGTCGGCTTCTGCGGCGTGCTCTTCATGCTGCAACCAGGCGGCGATCTGTGGCGCTGGGAAGCGGGCGTTCTGCTGATCGCCGTTTGCGGCATGGCGCTCAGCCGGATATGGACCCGCACATTGGCCAGCACGGATACGCCGGCTTGCATCTCGTTCTGGCTGATGCTCACGCATATCCCGCTGGGGCTGATGGTGCTGCCCATCACCGCCTTCTGGCCGCCGCTGGGCTTCCCGGAGCTTTTCCCCTCCGGATGGTGGCTGGTGTTGCTGGTGTTTTTTGGCGCGGCCAATGCGGTGGCGCATCTGCTGTTCGCGCGCGGTTTCGCCATGGCGAACATCGCCTCGCTCGCGCCGCTGGAATACACGCCGCTGCTTTGGGGCCTTGTGCTGGGTTTCCTGATCTGGAGCGAGGTTCCCGCCT
>CANHTE010000196.1 GCA_947462945.1 Acetobacteraceae bacterium | reverse complement strand
TTCTGGGGCTGGAAACGCCGCTGCCGGTGGGCGATGAATTCCGCGTCTGGGTCTGCTCACCCCGCCGCGCGGTGGATTGGCTGTTTCACGCGGCGGTGATGGACACGGCGCCGCTCGGCGTGGATCGCGGGATCAACCCGCCCGGCCTGGCCGTCAGCGTGGGCGAGATGCTGGCCGCGCTGAGCCCCACCGAGCGCGCGCTGGTCAGGCGTGAGCCGGACGCGACCATCGCCGGCATTGTCGGCGGCTGGCCGGCCGAATTCAAGGCGACCCGCGCCCGCGCCCTGGGCTTCGCCCCGCAGGAGGGCGTGGCCGAGATCCTCGCCGCCTTCCGCGCCGATGACCTGGCCGCGACGCGTGCGGATCGCGCGCAATGAGCCTGGAGATCACCCGCTTCCTGCTGGGCGATGGCCCCAAGCGCGTCGCCCCCTTTAGCCATGCCGTCCGCGCCGGCGATTTCCTCTTCGTCACCGGCCAGATGCCGACCGAGCCTGCCGACAACACGCGCTGCGTGCCGGGCGGCATCGAGGCGCAGACACATCAGGTCATCGCCAATCTGAAATCCGTGCTGGCCGGTTGCGGCGCGGATTGGGAGCGCACGGTGATGGCGCGCATCTACCTGACCGAATTCGCGCGCGACTACGCCGCCATGAACGCCATCTGGGAGAAAAGCTTCCCCGAGGGCGGGCTGCCCGCGCGCACCACGGTGGGGGTGACGGGCCTGGCATTGGGCGCGCTGGTCGAGGTGGATTTGGTGGTCGCGCTGTAAGCGCGCGGGGCGTGTCTCGCTTTAAGCGCGCGGGGCCAGCCACGCGCGAATCAGCTTCACGGGCGCCCCCGCGCGTGGGAGCCTGCCGGGATAATCAGGGTGAGAAGATGATGACCGGTCCGCGCCTCGGGCTTCTGGCCTTGGTGATGGTAATTCTGGCGGGCTGTGAGAGCTTGGCGCCCCCGTTTGTTCCGCCACCCGGACTCTCGACGCCCGCCCCCGAGGCCGAGCCACCCCCACCGCTGGCCGCCCCCCTCAACGCCCTGCAGCCACGCCGCCAATGGCGCCGCATTCCGCTGGCGCGGGATGCGCGCATGGCCAGCGCCTATGTGGCTTCCGACATCGTCACCAACCCCGATGGCACGCGGCGCGTCTGGATGGTGGTGAATCTGCTGGAGCCCATCCGCCTGCCGGAAACCGGCGGCACCGCCCGCAGCGCCGCCTATATCGCCGATTT
This sequence comes from Acetobacteraceae bacterium, assembly GCA_947462945.1. Classification (GTDB taxonomy): domain Bacteria; phylum Pseudomonadota; class Alphaproteobacteria; order Acetobacterales; family Acetobacteraceae; genus Roseococcus. The sequence continues at coordinate 3,332 of CANHTE010000196.1, read as the reverse complement.
CCGCTGTGATCCGCATGCCTGGAGCCCCATCCTGGGCATCTGGTATCGGCAGCCGAATGCGGTGGGTGAGGCGCTGCGCGAACCCACGCGCGGCCCCGCCGGCATTCGTGAGGTGGGCGAGGGCAGCCTGATTGATATCTTCGTCAATGCCGCCTGCGCCGGGCCGCCCAGCCCAAGGCCCCCCCGCGGCGGGGTGCGTTAGCAGGCCGCCCGAATCCGCGGCTGCTTCGCCGGAACAGCTCATGCCTCGCTGAATGAGCGGCGTATCCCTTCAAATCCTCCGCCTGGGCATATGCCTCCGCAACTGGCATCCTGCCGCCACCAAAGATCTGGAGCCACCATGACCCTGACGCGTCGCCATGCGCTGCCCTTGCTCGGCGCACCTTTCCTGGCCCCCGGCATCGCGGCCGCGCAGCCTGCCTGGCCAGAGCGGCAAATCCGCTGGGTCATTGGCTTCCCCCCCGCCGGCACGGCCGACATCCTGAGCCGAATCCTGGGCGAGCGCATCTCGCAGCAAATCGGCCAGCCGGTGGTGATCGAAAATCGCGCCGGAGCCGGTGCCACCATCGCCGCCAATCTCGTCGCGCAGGCGCGGGGCGATCGGCATATCGTGCTGGTGAACAATGTGGCGCACGCCATGTCGCCCGCGCTGCTGCCCAATGTCGCTTTCGACCCCTATGCGGATTTCGGCCATGTCGCGATCCTGGGTGCATTGCCCATGGTCATCGCGGTGAATCCGGCCTTCGCGGCGCAGGATATCCAGGCCTTCCTGGCCACGGCGCGCAGCCAGGGCCAGAACCTGGCCATGGCCTATGGCGGCAATGCCACGGCCAGCCATCTGGTGGGCGCCAGCTTCATCCGCGCCGCCCGCATTGACCCGACCTTCGTGCCCTATCGCGGTGCAGGCCCGGCGCTGACCGATGTGCTGGCCGGCAATGTGCCCGCGATCATCGAGACACTGCCCGCCGCCATCGGCCATATCCGCTCGGGCCGGTTGCGGGCGCTCGCGGTCAGTTCCCCCGCGCGCTCGGTGGCGCTGCCCGATGTGCCGAATTTCGCCGAGCTTGGCCTGGGCGAGGCCACGGCGGTGAATTGGTTCAACTTCTTTCTGCCCACCGGCATCCCCGCCCCCATCGCCGAGCGCTGGCTGGCCGAATTGCGCATCGCGATCGGCACGGCCGAGGTGCAGCGCCGCTTCCAGGAATTGGGCCTGGAAGGCACCCAGCTGGACCCCGCCGCCGCCGGTGCCCTGGTGCGCGCCGAGACCACGCGCTGGCGCGCGGTGGTGCGGGACAACAACATCCAGCCAGGCTGAGGCCGCCCCTCAGCCTCAGGGCGCCCAGCTCGGCTTGCGCTTCTCGCGGAAGGCGGCGAGGCCTTCGCGCCCTTCGGCCCCGGCCCGCTGCATCCAGCTTTCATGGGCCAGCGCCGTCATCTGGTGCTCGCTCAGCGTCAGGCCGTTGGATTCCAGCAGGCTGCGCTTGGTCATCGCGATGCCATCGGGCGAGGAGAGCAGCATCGCGGCCAGGATCGCGGCCAGCCGTGCCTCGATGGCCTCGGGCGCATGCACCTCATGCACCAGGCCGATGCGCATCGCTTCCTCCGGGCCGAAGCGCTCGCCCGTGATGGCATAGCGGCGGGCGTGCCGCAGTCCCATGGCATGGACCATGTGGGTGGAGATGGGGGTGGGCGCCACGCCGACGCGGACTTCGGTGATGCCAAAGCTCGCCTCCGTCGTGGCCAATGCCACATCCACGCAGCAGGCAATGCCGGTGCCCCCGCCAAAGCACGCGCCATGGATCACGGCGAAGCTTGGCTTCGGGAATTCATTCAGCAATTGCATGGCGCGCGTCGTCATCATCGAGGCTGCAAAGGCCTGTTCCGGCGGAGCGGCGGCAGCCTCGCTCAACCAGTTGATGTCGGCGCCGGCCTGGAAATGCCGGCCGGCGCCGCGGATCACCAGGCCGCGCACGGCAGGGTCCGCCGCCAGCCTGGGCATTGCCTCGATCAGCGCCGAGAGCATCGCGCCATTATACGCATTGCCCAGTGTGGGGCGGTTCAGCGTGGCGGTGGCAATGCCCTGCGCATCCATGGACATCAGGACGGGTGGTTCGGTCATCGGCGTTGTCTCCCTCTTTGCGCGCAGCCTCGTTGTTGACGGCGCGCTGCGCAAGCGGGAGCCTGAGGGCGGGCAGGAGGATTTTTCCATGGCGCTGACGCAATACGGGCCGCATCACGCCGTCTCGGCCGGGCATTATCTGGCGGCAACGGCCGGCATCGCCGTGCTGGAGGCCGGCGGCAATGCGGTGGATGCGGGCTGCGCGGCGGGCATGGCGCTCGGTGTTCTGCTGCCGGACCTCGTGAATGTCGCGGGTGTGGCGCCCATCCTGATCCGCATGGCCGATGACACGGCGGAAAGCATCGCGGGCCTGGGTCATTGGCCCGCCGCCACACCGCCCGATGTGTTTCTGCGCGAGCATGGCGGCCAAATCCCCGATGGCGTGCGCCGCACCGTAGTACCGGCCGCGCCCGATGCCTGGATCACCGCGCTGGAGCGGCACGGCACCATGGGCTGGGCCGAACTCGCCCGCCACGCCATTCGCTTCGCGCAAGACGGGTTTGCGGTGTTTCCGCTGCTGCATGACAGCATCCGCAACCACCAGGATGAATATGCGCGCTACCCCTCCAACGCCGCGATCTTCCTGCCCGGCGGGCGCATCCCCGCCGTGGGTGAGCGCTTCGTGCAGGGCGATTTGGCGCGCAGCCTGCAATACATGGCCGATGAAGCGATGGCGGCCGAGGCCAAGGGCGGCCGGATGGCCGGCCTCGCCGCCGCCCGCGCCGCCTTCTATCGGGGCGATATCGCCCGCGCCATCGTGGCGCATCAGAAGGCCGAGGGCGGCTGGCTCTCGGCCGAGGACCTCGCGCAGTTCCGCAGCCGGATTGAGCCGGTGCTGCGCCGCCCCTGGCGCGGCCATGAAATCCTCGCCTGCGGCCCCTGGTGCCAAGGCCCGGCCTTGGTCGAGGCGCTGCTCCTGGCCGAGCGCGCGGGCATCGCCCAGCACGCCCATAACAGCGCGGATTACCTCCATATCCTGGTGGAAACGCTGAAGATGGCGCTGGCCGACCGCGAGCATCACTTTGGCGACCCCCTGTTCCGCGACGTGCCGGTGGAGGCCCTGCTGGGCGAGGCGCATCTCGCCGCGCGGCTCTCGGGGCTCGACATGGCCCGCGCGCATCCATCGCTGCCCGGCCCGCTGCTGGGGGCCACGCAGCATGCCCATCCCGTGGCCGAGCGCGCGGTGCCGATGGTGGAGGCCGATACCAGCTAT
>CANHTE010000195.1 GCA_947462945.1 Acetobacteraceae bacterium | reverse complement strand
ATCCTGCTCTACCGTGAGCCGATTTTGCTGGAATGGATCGAAACGGGAGAGGATCTGTTTCGCCTCGTCCGCAATGTTCTGCTGCACGAAATCGGCCATCATTTCGGCCTGTCGGATGAGGATATCGAGCGGCTGGAAAACGAGGATTGAGCCACGGGGGGCCGCCCCCTCACCCTCAAAGCCGCGCCGCCAGGCCACTCACGCCCGTGGCGAATTCCAGCTGCGCCAGCGCCGTCAGATAGGCCGCGCGGGCATTATTCGCGGCCACCCGCGTGGCGTTCAGGGTGCGCAACGCATCCAACACATCCAACAGGGAGCGCCCGCCCGAGAGATAGGCCTGTTCCGCGCTGCGATAGGCCAGCTCCGCCCGGTTCAGCGCGCCGCCGGTGAACAGGCGCAGCAGCGCGCGGGATTGCTCATAGGCGGCCCAGGCGGTGGCGAAATCGGCCCGGCCTTGCAGCAGGGCCAGCCGGGCTTGCGCCTCCAGCTGCGCCTGCTGCCCGGCCGCGGTGCCGATCTGCCCGCGCACGATCTGCTGGGTGAAGATGGGCACCGAGAGGTTGAAGGTGAATTGATTGGTGGAATTCAGCGGCTGCGAGGCGCTGGGCAAATCCTGTGAAAGCCGCGAACGGCTCCAGCCGCCATTGAGCGTGACATCGCGGGAGCGCTGGGCTTCGGCCAGGCTGGTATTGGCCGCACCGGCAGCGGCGGCCCGGCTGGCGGCCACGACATCGGCGCGGTTCTGCACCGCATCCGCCAGCTCATCGCGGGTGACGCCGGGGGTTGGCATCGCATCGAAGCGGCCGCGCACATCCAGCGCCACGGGCGGCAGGGCGGCCGTGGTGGTGGTGTTGAAAGCGGCGGCGTCCAGCGCCAGCGCCACGGCCACCTGGGCCACGGCAGCCGCGTAGTTTTGCGCGGCGGCCGTCACCTCGGCCTCGAAGGGCAGGCGGCTGGCCTGGAAGCGCAGCAGATCGCCCTCCGGCAGGGCGCCATCCTGCCATTGGCGGCGCAGCAGCGCCTCGGTCCGGTCCAGGCTGCCGCGATTGGCCAGGGCCACTTCCAGATTGGCCCGGGCGGCCAGTGCCGCGATGAAGGCCTGGCGCAGCGCGAAGAACTGGCCACGCAGCGCATCCAGCACCTGTGCCTCCGCCACGCCGATATTCTCCTCGGCCAGGCGCGTGCGCAGCGTGCGCTTGCCGCCCCGCTCGATCAGCACCGTCAGGCCGACCGAGATATTGTTGGCCGGGCTGATGAAGCGCGAACCCTGCACGCGGTTGTTCTGCGTCGTGTTGAACTCGGCGAAGGTATTGCCCACCGACACCTCGGCCGGCGGCAATGAGGAGGCGACGAGGCGCTGCGCCCGCACCGCATCCACGCCCCGCTGAGCGGCGATGACGCTGAGGTTGCGCTCCAGCAACAGCCGCTCCGCCTCCTCCAGCCCCAAAACGCGCGTGCCCCGTGGCAGGGGCAGCGCCATCATGCCGGGGCCAGCGGCGCCCTGGGCTGTGCGCTGGGTGGCGGGTGCGGGGCTGGCGATGGGCGCCGGGCTTTGCGCCCAGGCCGGTGCCGCCAGCAGCAGGAAAGCAAGCGCCGCCCTCATGCCGGCAGCCCCGCGCGTTCGCGCCGGGCGGCGAGGGCCGCCTCCTGCCGGGCCAGGTCTCGCGGCCGGCCCCACAGGTCAATCAGCGCCGGGAAGGTGACGAGGATGAAGACCGGCACCAGGCCGATGCCCCCCACCACCACAATGGCCAGCGGCTTGGTCACATCGGCGCCGATCCCAGTCGCGAGCGCCATGGGCAGCAGGCCGAAGAAACTCGCGAAGCATGTCATGAACACCGGCCGCAGCCGGTCCTGCCCGGATTGATCCAGAGCCTCACGCCAGCCCATCCCCTCATGCCGCAAATGGTTGAAATGGCTGAGCAGGATGATGCCCTCCATCACCGTGATGCCGAACAGCGCCAAAAACCCGATGGCCGCCGGAACCGAGAAGTTCAGCCCCGCCGCGCCCAGCGCCAGGATGCCACCCACCAGGGAGAGCGGCACCATCGCCATCACCAGCAGCATCTCCCGGATATTGCCGAACTGCACATAGAGCAGGATCATGATGATGATCAGCGCCACGGGCACGATGGTCAGCAGGCGCTTCACCGCCTCCTGCAAATTGCGGAATTCCCCGACCCAATCGAGGCGATAGCCCGGCAGCAACTGCACCTCCCGCGCGACCAGCGCCTGGGCTTCCAGCACCGCACTGGCCGGATCACGCCCGCGGACCGAGAAGCGGATCGGCACATAGCGGCTGCCATCCTCGCGATAGACATAGGCCGTGCCGGACACCAGCTGGATCTGCGCCACATCGGCCAGCACGGCGCCGCGTGGGCCGCCCACGGGAATGCGGCCAATGGCATCCAGGCTGTTGCGGAAGGGCTCGGCCAGGCGGACCACGATGGGGAAGTTGCGGTCGCCGCCCGGTTCATACAGGCGCCCCGCCTCACGCCCGCCAATGGCGGCCTGGATCACATCATTGATGTCCTCGATCCGCAGGCCGAAGCGTGCGGCGCGGGCGCGGTCAATCGTGACGGAGACGGTGGGCTGGCCCAGGGTGGGAAACACCGCCACATCCGTCAGGCCGCGCACCTGGGTCAGCAGGCCACGGATTTGTTCGGCCCGCGCGGTCAGCACATCCAGCTCCGTGCCAAAGACCTTGATGGCATTGGCCCCCTTCACGCCCGAGGCAGCCTCCTGGACATTGTCGCTGATGGCCTGGGCAAAGCTGAACTGCACGCCGAGGAAACGCTCGCTCAACCGCGCATTGATGGCGGCCACCAGGCCATCGCGGTTGCGGGCGGTGGTCCATTGCTCGGGCGGGCGCATGGGCATGAAGAATTCGGCGTTGAAGAAGCCGGCGGGGTCCGTCCCGTCATCCGGGCGGCCCTGCTGGGAGGTGACGGTGACGGCCTCGGGGAATTCCATCAGCGTGGCGCGGATGCCCTGCACCGTGGCGTGCCCTTCCTCCAGCGAGATGGTGCCCGGCATGGTGGCGCGCACCCAGAGGTTGCCCTCCTCCAGCGTCGGCAGGAACTCGGCACCCAGCAGGGAGAGCACGAAGATGGACACCGCAACCAGGATGGCCGCAAGGGTCAGCGCGAAGGCGCGCGCCGCCATCGCCGCCTGATAGAGCTTGGCGTAGGACCAGCGCAGCCCCCGCACCAGCGGCGTGTCCCGCTCCTGGCTGTTCTCGCTCAGCAGCACGGCGGAAAGCGCGGGCACGATGGTGAAGGCCGCGATCAGCGAACCGGCGATGGCATAGGCATAGGTCTTCGCCATGGGGCCGAAGATGCGCCCCTCAATGCCCCCCATGGTGAAGAGCGGAATGAAGGCGACAATGACGATGAGCAGCGCAAACAGGATGGGCTTGCCCACCTCACTCCCCGCCCGAAGAATGATCAGCGAAATGCCCGAGAGCCCGCCCGCCGCCTGCCCGCCCGCGTAAAGATGCGGGTTGCGCCGGGCCATGGCCAAATGCCGGTAGATATTCTCGACCATGATGATCGTCGCATCCACCAGCAGCCCGAAATCCAGCGCGCCGATACTCAGCAGATTGGCGCTTTCGCCCCGCGCCATGATCACCAGCACGGCAAAGAAGAAGGCAAAGGGGATGGTGGCGGCCACCACGATGGCGCCGCGCAGATCGCCCAGGAACAGCCACTGGATCACCAGGATCAGCACCACGCCGACGATGATGTTGTGCACCACCATATGGGTGGCCAGCTTCACCAGATCCTCACGGTCATAGATGGGCTCGACGCGCACGCCGGGTGGCAGCACGCCGCCGGCATTGATGCGGGCCACCTCCTCCTGCACGCCATGGATGGTGGGCAGCGTCTGCTCGCCGCGCCGCATCAGCACGGTGGCCAGCACCACATCCTCATCCCGCTCATGCCCGGCGATGCCCATGCGCGGCAGCGCGCCGATCTCGATGGTGGCGACATCGGAGAGCAGCACAGGCGAGCCATCGGCCGAGGCGCTCAGCACGATGTTGCGGATATCATCCAGGCTGCGGATCAGGCCGATGCCCTGCACCACCGCCGCCTGCGGGCCGATCTGGATGACGCCCGCCCCCACCGTCGCATTGCCGCTGCGCACCGCCTCGATCACGGCGGGCAATTGCAGGCCAAAGGCGTTCAGGCGCGGCAGGTCAATCGTCACCGAATAGGATTTGCTGCGGCCGCCAAAGCTGGTCACATCCACCACGCCGGGCACGCGCTTGAAGCGGCGCTCCAGCACCCATTCCTGCAACACCTTCAAATCATCCGGCGAAAATCCGGGCGGGCCGACCACGCGATAGCGCATGATCTCACCAATCGGTGAAAGCGGGCTGATGCTGGGGTTGGCACCATCCGGCAAATCCCGCAGCACGGCCAGGCGGTTCAGCACCTGCTGCAAGGCCTGTTCGTAATTATAGGCGAAGGTGAACTGCACCCGCACATCCGAAAGCCCGAACAGGCTGGTGGAGCGCACGGAGTTCAAATTGGGCAGCCCCGCCATCGCCAATTCGATGGGGATGGAGACGTAGCGCTCAATCT
>CANHTE010000194.1 GCA_947462945.1 Acetobacteraceae bacterium | reverse complement strand
ATCGGGCAGCAGCATGACCCCCTGGCCCGGTGGCGGGCGGGAAGAGCGTGCGGTGGCGGCCGGCGCCTCGGCGGTGGGGGCGGGGACCTCGCGATGCGCCGTCAGCACCACGGAGGCCGAGATCACCCCCGGCACGCTGGCTGCCGCTTTTTCGCAGGCGGCACGCAGGGGCTCCATGCCGCGTGCTCTTTCTCGCGGGACGGCCAGGCTGAACTGGACCATGCCGTCGCGCGCAGAAATGCCCTCCACCATGCCGGAACTCATCACATCCACGCCGGTCGCGGGGTCCGTGACCCTCGATAAAGCGAGCTTGATGGCCGCGATGAGCGCGTCAGACATGATGGTGACCTTTCCTTGACCGGCAGGGCGGCACATATGCACATGCGGAAGCCGTCGCGCACCCCTCCCCGAAGGGCGCAAGACACCATATGTTGAATGGAATTCAGAATTGGCTGATGGGTGACCCCTTGGGGTGAGCCCCGGGCCGCAGCGGAGAACTCGGTAGAAATGTCTTGGAACAATGGTGGACCGAGCCCCTGGGGCAATCCGCGTCCTCCCGGTGGCGGGGGAAATGGCGGCGGACCCTGGGGTGGACCGCCCTCCGGACCGCCTGGCGGCGGCAATCGCGGCCAGGGCCCCGATATCGAGGAAATGATCCGTAACGCGCAGAATGCCGTGCGGCGCTTTCTGCCAAGCGGCGGTGCGGGCGGCGGCAAGATGATCGCGCTGGCCGCCGTGGTGCTGGTGGGCGCCTGGGGCGCCTCGGGCTTCTACCGCGTGCAGCCGGATGAGCTGGGTGTCGTCATGCGCTTCGGTGCCTTTGACCGCACGGCCCCGCCGGGCCTGAATTACCGCATCCCCTACCCGGTGGAGACCGTCACCACGCCGCGCGTCACGCGCATCAACCGCGTGGATGTGGGCTTCCGTGGCGCGCCTGACACGGCCCCCGGCGGCCGTGTGGTCGCGGCGCGGGACGTGCTGGCGGAATCGCTCATGCTGACCGGTGATGAAAACATCATCGACATTGATTTCGCCATTTTCTGGCGCATCCGCGATGCGGGCGACTTCCTGTTCAACACCCGCAACCCGGAGGAGACGGTGAAATCCGCCGCCGAATCCGTGATGCGCGAAGTGATCGGCAAGACGCCCATCCAGCCGGCACTGACCGAAGCGCGTGCCCAGATCGAGCAGGATGTCCGGCGTGGCACGCAAGCCATCATGGATCAGTATCGCGCCGGGGTGGAAATCACCCAGGTGCAGATGCAGAAATCCGATCCGCCGGCCGCAGTGGTGGAATCCTTCCGCGACGTGCAGCGCGCCAATGCCGACCGCGAGCGCGTTCGCAACGAGGCGGAGAGCTTCCGCAACGACATCATCCCCCGCGCCCGAGGCGAGGCGGAGCGCATGCTCCAGGAAGCCCAGGGTTTCCGCGACAGCCAGGTCGCCCGTGCGCGTGGTGAGGCCGGCCGCTTCACCGCCGTGCTCAGCGCCTATACCCAGGCGCAGGACGTGACGGTGCGCCGCATCTACCTGGAAACCATGGAAGAAATCTTCAAGCGCAACGGCATGACCCTGGTGGATGATCGCCTGCAGGGCCTGGTACCCTTCCTGCCGCTGGGCGAGGCCCGCGGCGCGGCACCGACCGGGCAGACGCAGCCCCGGCCCAGCCTGCCGCCGGCCGCCGTGGCCCCGGTCATTCAACAGCAGCGTGGGGGAGTGGGCCGATGAACAAGCTCGCCATCGCCGGCGGCGTTCTCGTCGCCGCCCTGTTCGTCGCCGCTTCCAGCTTCTTCACCGTGCAGCAGACTCAGCAAGTGCTGATCACGCAATTCGGCCAGCCGATCCGTGTGATCCAGACGCCGGGCCTGAATATGAAGCTGCCCTTCATCCAGAACGTCATCGTCTTTGACCGCCGCCTGCTCGATTTCGAGGCACCGGGCGAGGAAGTCATCCTGGGTGATCAGCGCCGCCTGATCGTGGACAGCTTCACCCGCTATTCCATCACCGACCCACTGCTGTTCTTCCAGACGGTGGGCGCGACCGAGGCCGGTATTCGTGGCCGGCTGAACTCCATCGTCACCTCCTCACTGCGCCGCGTGCTGGCGGGTGAGAGCCTGCTGGCGGTGCTGAGCGCCGATCGTGGGCGAATCATGGGTGAAATCCGCCGTCAGGTGAATGACGAAGCGCGCCGCTTCGGCATCGAGGTGACGGATGTCCGCATCCGCCGCGCTGACCTGCCGGACGAGAACACCCAGGCCATCCTGTCACGCATGCAATCCGAGCGTGAGCGCGTGGCCCGCGAAGCCCGCGCCGAGGGTGCCGAGGTCGCGGCCCGCATTCGCGCCCAGGCCGAGCGTGACCGCACCGTGCTGCTGGCCACGGCCGAGGCCGATGCCGCCATCCAGCGCGGCACGGGCGAGCAGGAGGCGATCCGCATCTTCGCCGAAGCCTTCCAGCGCGATCCGGAATTCTTCCAGTTCTGGCGCACGATGCAGGCCTATCGGGACGTCTTTTCCACGGGTGAATCCCGCATGGTTTTGACACCGGAGAGCGATTTCTTCCGCTACTTCCGGGAGATGCCCGTGCGGCCCGCCGCACCACGGTGACGGTTGCGGCCTGCCGCGCAATCGTGGCTTTTGCGGCCTGCCGCGCCCTGGCAACGGGTTTGGCGGGCCGCACAGATGTGGCGCGGTTTGGGGCTGGCGTGCTGGACAGGCGGACCTTAACCTCCATCTGACAGTCCTGGGGCGGCGTCCTGCAACCCCAGGCTTCTCTCTTTCCCCAAAGGTGCATGCCCGATGCGGCTTGTCGCAACCGCCCTTTTCCTGGGCCTCTCCCTCCCCGCCATGGCCCAGCAGGCGCCTGCGGCGCCAGCCATGGCGCCCTTTGTGGCGCCGGAGAGCTTCGCGCCGCTCGTCCGGAACCTGCTGCCGGCGGTGGTGAATATCTCCACCTCGCAGAATGTTGCCCCACGCCCCGGCCGCCCCGATGCGCCCGAGACGCCACAGGCGCCGCCCGGCTCGCCCTTTGAGGAGTTCTTCCGGGACTTCTTCAACCGCAACCGCCCGCCTGGCCAGCAAGGCGAAGCGCCGCCGGCCCCCAATGCGCCGGGCGCCCCCAACCGCCCGGCGCCGCGTCGCGCGCAGTCGCTCGGCTCGGGCTTCATCGTGGATGCCTCGGGCATTGTCATCACCAACAACCACGTGATTGACGGCGCGGATGAGATCAACGTCATCCTGCAGGACAACACCTCGCTCCGCGCCACGCTGATCGGCACCGATCCCCGCACCGACCTGGCCGTGCTGCGGGTGCAGCACACCGCCCCTCTGCCCTTCGTGCCCTGGGGCGATTCCGATACGGCGCTGGTGGGTGATTGGGTGGTGGCCATCGGCAACCCCTTCGGCCTGGGCGGCACCGTGACGGCCGGCATTGTCTCGGCCCGCGGCCGTGACATCCGCCAGGGCCCGTTTGACGACTTCATCCAGACCGACGCCGCCATCAATCGCGGCAATTCCGGTGGCCCCCTGTTCAACATGCGGGGCGAGGTGGTGGGCATCAACACCGCCATTTATTCGCCGACCGGCGGTTCCATCGGCATCGGCTTCTCCATCCCCTCCAACCTGGCGCGCGGCGTGGCCACGCAGCTGGCCGATGGCGGGCGCGTGCGGCGCGGCTGGCTGGGCGTGAACATCCAGCAGGTGACGGATGAGATCGCCGAGAGCCTGGGCCTGCGCGGCGGTGCGCGCGGCGCGCTGATCGCCCGCGCGCAGGAAGGGGCGCCCGCCGCCGCCGCCGGCATTCGCAATGGCGATGTCGTGCTGCGCTTCAACAATCAGGATGTGCGCGAAATGCGCACCCTGCCGCGCATCGTGGCCGAGACGGCGGTCGGCGCGCAGGTGCCCGTCATCGTCTGGCGCGATGGGCGGGAGGAGACGGTCACCGTCACCCTGGGCGAATTGCCGGCCGAGACAAGCCAGGCCTCCACGGCCCCCACCCAGACCCCCCGCCCGGATCGCCCGATCGAACTTTCGGGCCTGGGCCTGCGCGTCACCGCCCTGACGGCCGAACTGCGCGAGCGTTTCCGCCTGCGCCCCGAAGCGCGCGGTGTGGTGGTGATGGAAGTGCTGCCCAATACCCCCGGCGCCGAACGCGAAATCCGCCCCGGTGACCTGATCCTGGAAGTCCAGCAGGAGCGCGTGAGCACCCCGCAGGAATTGCAGGAGCGGATCGAGCGGTTGCGCCGCCAGGGCCGCGCCACGGCGCTCTTCCTGGTCGAAAGCCAGCAGCAGGGGCAGCGTTTCGTGCCGCTGCGCCTGGCCGCGCCGCGCGGCGCCCCCGGCTGAAGCCCGTGAGGGCGGCGCGTCCCAGGGTCGCGCCGCCTGATGGCTCTCATTCACACGGATGATTGGCCAGGGGGCGAGGCCAAATGGCAGGATGCGCCATGGAACAGATCCCCCCGGCCTTCACGACCCACCCTGAAACCCGCATCGGCCATGTCCATCTGAAGGTGGCCGAGCTGCCCCGCGCGCTCGCCTTTTGGCGGGACCTGCTGGGCCTGACCCTCACGCTGGAACGGCCGGGGGCAGCGTT
>CANHTE010000193.1 GCA_947462945.1 Acetobacteraceae bacterium | reverse complement strand
CATCGTGACCATCCTGTGTGATGGAGGGGCGCGGTATCAGTCCAAATTGTTCAATCCGGAATTCCTTCGCTCCAAGGGCCTGCCCGTGCCAAGCTGGCTCGCATGACACTCCCCGCGACACAGGAGCGGCCGGTTTGACACCCCCCGCGACGAAGGAGCGGCTGGTTTGACACCCCCCGCGACGAAGGAGCGGCTGGTTTGACACTTGAGATCATCGAGCTCGGCCGCTCCATCCGGGAGCGCGATCCGGCGCGGCCTTCCTGGCCGGAGGTCATCTTCTCCTATCCTGGTCTGCATGCCGTGTTGTGGCATCGGCTGGCGCACCGCCTTTGGCGTCTGGGACTGCGCGGATTGGGCCGTTTCACCTCCCATCTGGGGCGCATGCTGACGGGGATCGAAATCCATCCCGGGGCACGGATCGGCCGCAGGCTTTTCATTGACCACGGCATGGGCGTCGTGATCGGCGAGACCGCGACCATCGGCGATGACGTGACGATCTATCATGGCGTCACGCTGGGCGGCCTCTCGCTCAAGGCCGGCAAGCGGCATCCTGATGTGCTGGACGGCGCGATCCTCGGCGCCGGTGCCCAGGTGCTGGGGCCGATCACCGTGGGGCGGGGCGCGCGGGTTGGCGCCAATGCCGTGGCGGTGGCCTCCGTGCCGGATGGGACGACGGTGGTGGGCATTCCCGCCCGCTGCTCAGGCCCGGATTGCCCCGAGATCATCACCGTGGGCTACGGCCTGCCCGCCCAGGAGATTGACCCGGTGGGTGAGCGCCTGGCCCAGCTGGAGGCGGAAATGCGTGCCGTGCGCGTCCTGCTGGAGCAGCGCCGCGCGGGCTGACTTGTGCTGGGTGCCTTGGCGCTCCATCAGCCCAGGAAGCGAGAGGGCTATGCCCTTTCGCCTCTCCGCCTTTTTCAGCCGCCGGCTACAGCAGCCCTTCGCGCCGGAAGGAGAGCGGCCGGTCCCGGCCGATGATCAAATGGTCATGCAGAACAATGCCCAGCGCCGCCGCGGCCTGCTTCACCTCGGCCGTCATTTCGATATCCGCGCGGCTGGGCGTGGGATCGCCCGAGGGGTGATTATGCACCAGGATCAGCGCGGTGGCGTTGAGTTCCAAAGCGCGCTTCACAACCTCCCGCGGATAGACCGGCGTGTGGTTCACCGTGCCGCGCGCCTGGGCCTCATCGGCGATCAGCCGGTTCTTGGAATCGAGGAACAGGACGAGGAATTGCTCCACCCGCTCACGCGCCAGCCGGGCGGTGAGGTATCTGATCAGCCGGTCCCAGTTGTTCAGCACCTCCTGCTTCTTCAGCGGCGCCTCGCTCAACCGGATGGCGGCGACATGCACGGTGCGCAGGGCGGCGATCCCGGCATCGCCCAGGCCTTCAATCTGCCGGAGCTCCTGGGTGGGGGCGCTGAGCGCATCCGCGAAGCTGCCAAACTGGTCCAGCAGGGCGCGGGCGATGGGCTTGGTGTCGCGGCGGGGCAGCGCGAGAAACAGCAGCATCTCGATCAGCTCATGATCATGCAGGGCCGAGGAGCCCGCCTCGATCAGCTTTTGCCGCATCCGGGCACGATGCCCCTCGACGCCGGAGGTCGAGGCCGCGACCGGCGCGTGGTCAAACAGGCCACCAGCTTCAGCGAGGCCGCGCCGCTTCGTCAAGGCAAGCCTCGCGCTGCGGCCACCTGTCCGGCCATCACGCCGCGACGGCACGGCGCCGGCGCGGCATCGCAACGGGAACCGGCCGGGTTCAACGCTCAGCCCGGTCCGGATGAGGAGGGGGCGGCATAAGGCGGCTTGTGCATGCCTTGCGGGCTGAGCGTGAAAATCTCGCAGCCCGTCTCGGTGATGCCGACCATGTGCTCGAATTGCGCTGAAAGGCTGCGGTCCCGCGTCACGGCGGTCCAGCCATCATCGAGAATCTTCACCTCGGGCCGGCCGGCATTCACCATGGGCTCGATGGTGAAGAACATGCCGGGCGCCAGCTTGGGGCCTTCACCGGGGCGGCCAAAATGCAGCACATTCGGCGGTTCATGAAACTTCCGGCCGATGCCATGGCCGCAAAAATCCCGCACGATGGAAAAGCGGCGCTTCTCGGCATAGGCCTGGATGGCGTGGCCGATATCGCCGAATGTATTGCCCGGCTTGGCAACGGCGATGCCGCGCATCATCGCCTCATAGGTCACATCCATCAGCAGCCGGGCTTTGGTGCTGATTTCGCCCGCCGCATACATCCGGCTGGTATCGCCATGCCAGCCATCCAGCAGGGCGGTCACGTCTATATTGAGGATATCGCCCTCGGCGATGGTCCGCTCGCTCGGGATGCCGTGGCAAACCACATGATTGATCGAAATGCAGGAGGATTTCGTGTAGCCGCGATACCCCAGCGTGGCTGGCACCGCGCCGTGATCCATCATGTAGTCATGGCAAAGCTGGTCGAGCGCGCCGGTGCTCACACCGGGGCGAACATGGGCCGTGATCATGTCCAGGCAGGCCGCCGCCAGGGCTGCCGCGCGGCGGGCGCCGGCGAAATCCTCGGGCGTATGGCGCGTGATGCGGCGGGATTCTCCGCCAGAATTTTCCATAACTGGGGGCTGACCCGTTCTGCTTAAATGATGATCAGAGAATGCCCGCGAGGCGCGGAAGGTTCAACCCGCATTATCGCCGGTCTTGTATTCGCGCGTTCCCAGGGCATCGGCCAGGCGGGCATTGGCGCTGCCTGGCCGGGCGGGTTGCTGCTGGCTGTCATGCGGGGCCCATCCCGTCATCATCAGCAGGCGCAGCTCCATCTGCAGGTCCAGCGCGGCGAAGGCGGTGGGAAACATCGCCCTGGGAGGTGTGCGGCGGTCCGCGGCGCGGATGGCATTGCCTTCCCCCGCCGCCCGCAAATCGGCAATGAGGCCGAGCGGCGTGCGGTACTCCAGGGGAAGCCCGTCCTGGTCGGCCACCGGCAGGGCAAAGCCCGCGCGTTGCAGCAGGCCGGCCAGGTCCCGCAATTCCGCGAAAGGGGCGATGCGGGGGGAAATGCCGCCGCGCGTCGCGGCCTCGGCAGCCGCCAGCGCCTCACGCAGGGCTTGCAGCGTGCCAAAGCCGGGCAGGGCGGCCAGGAACAGCCCGTCCGGCGCCAGGGCCTGGCGCAGCTGGATCAGCGCGCCGGGCAGGTCATTCACCGTGTGCAGGCTGAGATTGGCGATGATCAGGTCAAAGCTGGCGGGGGCGAAGGGCAGCCATTCCTCATCCGCCGCCAGCGGCAACCCGCCCGCGCGCCGCGCCATGGCGGGTGAGAGGTCCATCGAGACGACGAAGCCCAGGCCCCGCGCCCGCAGCAAGGGCGCCACGCTGCCCCGCCCGCCCAGATCCAGCGCACGGGTGAAGCGGCGGGTGGTGTCGTCCAGCCGGTCCAGCAGCAGTGCCGCGGCGGCATCCAGAATGGGCGAGACCTGGCCCACGCGGGCCGCAGCCGCTTCGCGGCGCAGGGCAATGAGGCGACGGTCGAAGATCTCGGGGGCGGCTTGCATGGTCTTCATCTGTAACCGGTGGTGCTGCGGCGCAAGCGGGACTATCGTCACCCCATCCGCAAGGGAGAACAGAAATGAACAGCATGGATGTAAAGGCGGCACGCACCGCCGCCGTGGCCGCCGCCGTGGGCCGCGTGCGTGACATCGAGACCCGCATGGGCGTCACGCGGGAGGCGCTGGACGCCATCAAGGCCGAGCTGATGAACCTGGCCGGCCAGGAACACCTGTTTCCCAGCGCCGAATTCCCGCCGCCGCCGAATGGCGAGAAGGGCAGCAACCGCTACCTTCTGCGCGAGGAGGACAATCACCGCTTCGCCCTCTACCTGAACGCGCTGAACCCCGGCAACGAGACCAAGCCGCATGACCACACCACCTGGGCGGTCGTCGTCGCGGTGGATGGCCAGGAGCTGAACAAGGTCTATGACCGGCTGGATGACGGCGCGAATCCCGAGCGCTGCGAAATGCGCGTGCGCGAGGAAATCATGGTGGAGCCCGGGCGCGGCATTTGCCTGATGCCCGAGGACATCCATTCCATCCACACCACCGGCACGCGGCCCACGCGGCATCTGCACATGTACGGGCTGGCGCTGGAAAAGCTGGATGGCCGCCGCGCCTTCGACGACAAGACGGGCGAGGTCTCCTACTACAACAAGAATTTCCTCAAGCCGACGACCAGTGCGGCCGGTTGATGCCACCACGCTGAAGGCGTGGATCTCGCAACTCTCCGAACTCGCCATCCTCGACGCACGAGAGGAAGGGGAGTTCGGCCACGGGCACATGTTCTGGGCCGTGCCCTGCCCGCTCTCGAAGAAGGAGCTGCGCGCGCGCGCCCTGCTGCCCCGCCTGGCCACCCGCGTGGTCTGTGTGGATGGCGGTGAGGGGCATGCGGCGAAGCTGGCCGCGTATCTGACCTCCATCGGCTATGCGGATGTGCATGTGCTCCAGGGCGGCACGCCGGCCTGGGCGGCGGCGGGCCATGTGGTCTTCACCGGCGTGCATGTGCCCTCCAAGGCCTTCGGCGAATGGGCCGAGCATCACTACGGCACGGAAAGCCTGGACCCTGCCGAATTG
>CANHTE010000192.1 GCA_947462945.1 Acetobacteraceae bacterium | reverse complement strand
GCGCCGGCATCGCGGTAGCGCTCCACCAGGGCGGAGGCATCGGTGCGGATGGCGGCGATGGTCTGGCGGTCCAGGGCGCCCGCGGTGGCCCACCACAGCACCGCGACCAGAAAGGCCGCGGCGACCGAGAAGATGCCGACAAAAAGCAGCGCGAAGCGGAACCCCGCCGATTGCAGCAGGCGCGGTGGCTGGGCCGTGCGGGGCACTGGCTGAGGGGCCAGGCCGTGCCGGGTCAGGCTTCCGCCCGGATCATGTAGCCCGCATTGCGCACCGTATGGATCAAGGGCTTGTCGAAGCCCTTATCCAGCTTTTGCCGCAGACGGCTGACATGGACGTCAATCACGTTGGTCTGTGGGTCGAAGTGATAATCCCAGACCTTCTCCAGCAGCATGGTGCGCGTCACCACCTGGCCCGCATGGCGCATCAGATGCTCCAGCAGGCGGAATTCGCGCGGCTGCACGTCAATCTTGCGCGGGCCGCGCATGACGGTGCGGCTGAGCAGGTCCAGCTCCAGATCCGCCACGCGCAGCTTGGTGACCGGCGCCTCGGAGGAGGGACGGCGGCCCAGCGCCTCGACCCGCGCGAGGAGTTCGGCAAAGGCGAAGGGCTTGACCAGATAATCATCGCCACCGGCCTTCAACCCCTTCACCCGCTCATCCACGGCCGTGAGCGCCGAGAGGAACAGCACCGGAGTCCGATTGCCCTGCTGGCGCAGCGTCTCAACCAGGCGAACCCCATCCACGCCACCCGGCAGCATGCGGTCCAGCACCAGCATGTCGAAGGATTCCGAGGCCGCGAGAAACAGGCCATCCCGGCCATTGGCGGCATGCTCGACCGTGTGTCCGGCCTCCTGCAGGCCCTTTTTCACGAAGCGGGCCACTTCCACATCGTCCTCGACCAGAAGGATGCGCATCATGTCATATAGTCCTTCAATCTGAGCCCCTGCAGCATCATCCCGGGCCTGGTGGCCGGCGCCCCACCTGCAACGTCAACTCCTGGGTGCGGCCATCCCGCAAAACCGTCAAGCGCAGGTTCTGGCCGGGCGCCACGGCAGCCACGCTGCGGATCAACCCGCGCGAGGTTTCCGTGCGCTCGCCATTCACCGCCACCACCACATCGCCCACGCGCAAACCACCGCGCCCGGCCGGCCCGTTGCGCTCCACCCCGGCAATCAAAACGGCGCGGCGGCTGGCACGTGGGTCCTCGGCCACCAGATCCTGCACCGAGACGCCCAGCCAGCCGCGCTCCACCCGCCCATCGCGCCGCAGCGTCTCGATCACCGGGCGCGCGAGATCCGAGGGGGTGGCGAAACCGATGCCGGCACTGGCACCGGAGGGCGAGTAGATGGCGGTGTTGATGCCGATGACCTCGCCCGCCGCGTTGAACAGCGGCCCGCCGGAATTGCCCGGGTTGATGGCGGCATCGGTCTGAATGAAATCATCAAAGGGGCCGGCGCCGATATCCCGCCCGCGTGCCGAGACAATGCCCGAGGTCACGCTGCCGCCCAGGCCAAAGGGATTGCCCGCCGCCAGCACCCATTGGCCGATCCGCATCGAGGCACTGCTGCCCCAATTCACCGCCACCAGCGGCGTCCGGCTTTCGACACGCAGCAAGGCAAGGTCCGTCAGGTCATCGCCGCCGATGACGCGGGCGGGCAGTTCCTGGCCGCCCTGAAGACTGACCGTGACGCGCTGCGCCTGGCCGATCACATGATTATTGGTGACGACCAGCCCTGACGGATCAATCACAAAGCCGGAACCCGCACCCTGCACACGCTCTCGCCGGCCCCGGAAATAGCGCTCGAAGGGGGTGCCGCGAAATTCGGGCGGGGGTTGCACATTCTGCTCGCCACTGACGGCGATGTTGACCACCGCCGGAAGCACGCGCTCGGCGAGATCAGCGAAATCCGGCAGCAGGCCGCGCTGCGCCACGGCCGGGCCGCTGCCGCAGCCGGCCAGCGCGGGCGGCAGCAACAAGGCGCCCAGCACAGCCTGGCGGCGGCTCAGGAAGGGAACGGCAAGCAGGGCCATGTGGGGTCGCGCAAATCCTGAAGGGCGGGCATGGCGCGAATCGGCCCCCTTGCCCGGTGAGACTTCGCAATGATCGCCGCAGTCCGGCTGCGGATGCAAGCATGTCTGTTCAACCGGAGGTAGTGGCCAGGATCGCCGCCGCCAGATCTTCGCCCGCCCAGCCGACGGATTTGAACAGGGTGATCTGCCCAGGGCCGGTCCTGCCCGGATGCTCCCCCCGGCAGAGATCGGCCAGTTCAGCCACCACATCGGCCGGGGTGATATGCCCCTCCGCGATGGCCTGCACCACATCGCCCGCCTCCGTCAGGCCACCCGCCCGCGTATCCACGACGACCAGCGCCCGAGCGAGGGCCAGTCCATCCACCTCACGCAGATCGGCACGATAGGCGCCGACCAGATCGAGATGCGTGCCGGGGGAGAGATCGGCGCCCCGCACCAGTGGGTCGGCCGAAAGCGTGGCGGCGGAGATGATGTCGAACCCGGCCGGCTCCGGCTTCGCCACGGCCCGGGCCGGCATGCCATGCGCGACAAGCCGCCCGGCCAGCGCCTCGGCATGGGCCGCATGCCGTGACCAGATGGCGATGTCGGTCAGCGGGAACTGGGCGGCATAGGCCTCGGCCAGCGCGGCGGCGACGCGGCCCGAGCCCAGCAGCAGCAGCCGCGCCGAATCCGGGCGCGCCAGAAAGCGGGCCGCGAGCACAGAGGTGGCCGCCGTGCGCCGGTCGGTCAGTTCCCCGCCATCGAGCAGCGCGACAGGCTGGCCCGTGATGGCATCCGAGAGCAGATAGGCCGCGTGCACGGCCGGCAGGCCGCGCGCCCCGTTGCCGGGCGAGACATGCACGATCTTGACCCCCGAATGGGTGGCATTGGTGGCGGGCATCAGCAGCAGCGTGCCCGATTCCGGCAGGGGGTGGGCATGCCGCAAGGGCGCCTGGCAGCCCGAGGCGAAGATGGCGCGAAGCGCCTCGATCAGCGCGGGCCAGGGCAGGCGGCTGGCGATTTGGTTCTTGTCAAGCTGCAGCACCGCATGGCTCCCCTCGAATGCGCGATTGATCCCGGACGCTTCCTAGCGCAGCATTGGTCGTTCAACGAGCGGCCCCTGCCCCGGGGGCCCAACCACGACCGGGAGTTTCTTCGATCATGCCGATGCGGCACACCCTGGCCCACACCTTTGGGGCCCTCGCCCTTGGCGTGGCCACCAGCCTTCTCGCGGCGACCTTGCCCGCCCAGGCCCAAGCGCCCGCCGCCGCTCCGGCCGCAGCCCCAGCTGCCGTCACCGGCAGCACGCTGGACGCAATTCGCGCGCGCGGCACGCTGATCTGCGGCGTTGGCACCGGCCTGGCCGGCTTCGCCCTGCCGGACAGCCAGGGCAATTGGCGCGGCTTCGACGTGGATTATTGCCGCGCCATCGCCATCGCGCTGTTCAATGACCCGACCAAGGTGCGCTACGTCCCCACCACCGCGCAGGTGCGCTTCACCGCGCTGCAATCGGGCGAAGTGGACATCCTGAGCCGCAACACGACCTTCACCCTCTCGCGCGATACCTCGCTCGGTTTCGACTTCGCCGCCATCAATTTCTATGACGGCCAGGGCTTCATGGTGAAGCGCAGCCTGGGCGTCGCCAATGCCCGCGCGCTGGATGGTGCCACCATCTGCGTGCAGCCCGGCACCACGACCGAGCAGAACCTGGCCGACTGGGCACGCGGCGCCCGCATCCAGATCCGCCCCGTGGTGATCGAGCGGCTGGAGGATAATCTGGCCGCCTATAATGCCGGCCGGTGCGATGCCTATACCACGGACGTCTCGGGCCTGGCCGCCATCCGCTCCGCCCAGGCGAACCCCAATGACCACGTCATCCTGCCCGACGTGATCAGCAAGGAGCCGCTGGGCCCGCTGGTGCGCCATGGCGACCAGCGCTTCACCGACCTTGTGCGCTGGATCCATTTCGGCCTGATCAGCGCCGAGGAATTCGGCATCACCGCCGCCAATGCGCAGCAGATGCTGGCCAACGACCCGCGCCCCGATGTGCAGCGCATCCTGGGCCGGACGAGTGAGCTCGGCCGGATGCTG
The DNA here is from genome assembly GCA_947462945.1 of Acetobacteraceae bacterium. Classification (GTDB taxonomy): domain Bacteria; phylum Pseudomonadota; class Alphaproteobacteria; order Acetobacterales; family Acetobacteraceae; genus Roseococcus. Next base: position 500 of record CANHTE010000192.1, on the reverse strand, counting down.
GGGGTGGACAATGCCTGGATGCTCAACATCATCCGCGGCATCGGCAACTACGGCGAAATGTTCGAGCGCAACCTGACGCCGATCGGCCTGCAGCGTGGCCGGAATGCGCTCTGGACCACGCCGGGTGGCCTGCAATACGCGCCACCCTTCCGGTGAACCGCCGGCAGGTGATCTGAAACGAGCCTTCTCCGGCGGCCCTTTGCCTCCGGAGAAGGCAGCTTTGCGTCCGCCTCCTCCGGATGGAGATGTCTTCATGTCTCAGGGATGGTTTCTTCTGAGACATTCTCCCGCAGTGTCACGGCTTCGGAATGGACTGGGGCGCCCCCGCGCGGCGCCCGGTGCCCAGCAGGCGGAAAACCGCCATGGGCTTACGATTGAGGGATAGGGCAAGCATGTCCGGGGTTACCGATCCACGCCTGCTGCGCAAGGCGCCACCAAGGCCGCTCCGCCTCTCCTGGGCGGATGAGCGCTTTCGCAACATCATCTATCAGGTGCTGGTG
>CANHTE010000191.1 GCA_947462945.1 Acetobacteraceae bacterium | reverse complement strand
TGACTGCGGCTGCCAGCCGCCCGGCCGATTGGACCATGGCCGCCATTGTCGGCGCCGTGGGCCTCAAGAGCACGATGGCGGCCCTGACGCGGGGCGGAACGCTGGCCCTGGCCAACAAGGAAAGCCTGGTCTGCGCCGGCCAAATCATCCTGGACCTGGCCGCCACCCATGGCGCGACCCTTCTGCCCGTGGATTCCGAGCATAACGCGATTTTCCAGGCGCTGGATCCGCGCGACCCGCGCGTGATCGAAAAGATCATCCTCACCGCCTCGGGCGGCCCGTTTCGCGACTGGACACTTGCCCAGATGCGGGCTGCCACGCCCGAGCAGGCGGTGCGCCACCCGGTCTGGTCCATGGGGGCCAAGATCAGCGTGGACAGCGCCACCATGTTCAACAAGGGGCTGGAACTGATCGAGGCCGCGCGCCTGTTTCCCGTGCCGGCCGAACGGATCGAGGTGCTGGTGCACCGCCAATCCGCCGTGCATGGCATGGTCCAGTACAGTGACGGCTCGCTCCTGGCGCAGCTCGGCTCGCCCGATATGCGCACGCCCATCGCCCATTGCCTGGCCTGGCCGGGCCGCATGTCAGTGGATGTGGCACGGCTTGATCTCGCGGCACTCGGCCGGCTGGATTTCGAAGCGCCTGATCCGGAACGATTTCCTGCCCTGCGGCTGGCGCGGGAAGCCCTGGCGGCGGAAGGTGGCGCACCCTGCGTGCTGAATGCCGCCAATGAGGTGGCCGTGGGGTTGTTCCTGGAGAAGCGGCTGGGCTTCCTGGACATCGCCGCCGTTGTGGAGGACACCCTCTCGGCGCTGGCCGGGCGCGGCGTCGCGGATCTCGCGGCGGTGCTGGAATTGGACCAGGCGGCACGCCACATCGCAACCGGCCTGGCTGCACATCGCGCGGCCGCCTGACGGAGTCTCACCTTGCTGGATTTCCTGCCCGATGCCGTGCGCACCATCCTGGCCTTTCTGCTGGTGCTGGGCGTGCTCATTTTCTTCCACGAGCTTGGCCATTACGCGGCCGCGCGCTGGCGGCGGGTGCATGTGGATGCCTTCAGCATCGGCTTCGGTCGCGCCTTGCTGCGCTGGACCGACAAGCGCGGCACCGAATGGCGCGTCGCCTGGATTCCCCTGGGCGGCTATGTGAAGCTGCATGGGCAATCGCCGCTCGATGACACGCCCGAGGCGGACCGCATTCCCGAGCGCGCGGGCCAGACCTTCCATGACAAGCCGGTCAAGGACCGCGCCATCATTGTGGCGGCCGGCCCTGTTGCGAATTTCGTGCTGGCCATCCTGTTGTTCGCGGGCATGTTCGCGACCCATGGCGTGCCGCGTGGGCTGACCACCATCGCCGGCGTCGGCCCAGGTTCGGCGGCCGAGCGGGCGGGCATGCAGGCGGGGGATGTGATCCTCTCACTGGATGGCACGCGCATCACACGGTTCGACCAGGTGCAACGCCACATTCAGCCCCGCGCCGGGCAGGAGGTGCAGGTCAGGCTGGATCGTGAAGGGCGCGAGATCGCCCTCACCGTGGTGCCTGCGGCCCAGGCCCGGGGCGATGCCGCGCCGGTGGGCGTGCTGGGCATCCAGGGCGGCCGTGCACAATTCGAGCGGCTGGGTCCGCTGGACGCGCTCTGGGCCGGCACGGTGCAAACCGCCGATGTCTCCTGGCAGACCCTTGCCGGCATTGGCGAAATGTTTGCCGGCACACGCAGCGCGAAGGAGCTGGGTGGCCCCATTCGCATCGCCGAAGTCTCGGGCGAGGCAGCGACGCTGGGCATCGTGCCGCTGGTCAATCTGATGGCGCTGCTCTCGGTCAGTCTGGCGCTGCTGAACCTGTTTCCGATTCCGCTGCTCGATGGCGGGCATCTCATGTTTTATGCCGCGGAAGCTATTCGGGGGCGGCCCTTGCCGGCGCGTGCGCAGGAATACGGCTTCCGCGCCGGTTTTGCCGTGCTGATCTGCCTGTTTCTGTTTGCAACCTGGAATGATATCGCCCATGGCGGCATTGGCCGCTGGGTCGCAGGATGGGTGGGATGATGATGCTGAGACGCTTGGGCTGGCGGGCCGTAACCGCTGAGGCTATGGTCCGCCCGCACGCTCCCGCCCCCAAGAGGATGGCTTCTTCCTTGACATCGAAACTGCTGCCCCTCCTGTTGATTGCCGCCGTCCTGGCGCCCGCGCCTGCGGACGCGCAGAACCGGACCCGGCCCACCCCCACGGGGGTGGAACAGCCGGGTGGAACGATCAGCGCCGTCGAAGTGCGCGGCAACCAGCGCATCGAGGTGGACACGATCCGCAGCTACATGCTGCTCGGCCCCGGCGACGCCTATGACAGTGATCGCGCGGATCGCTCGCTGCGCAGCCTGTTTGCCACCGGGTTGTTCCGTGATGTGACGATCTCACGCGATGGTTCGCGCCTGATCGTTCAGGTGGCGGAAAACCCGCTGGTGAATCGCGTCGCCTTCGAGGGCAATCGCCGCGTCTCGGATGACGTGCTGCGGCCCGAGGTGCAACTCCGCGCCCGCTCCGTCTTCACCACCCAGCTGGTCCAGGGCGACCGGCAGCGCATCCTGGACCTCTATGCCCGCCGTGGCCGCTTCGCTGCGCGCGTTGAGCCCAAGGTCATTCAGCTCGATCAGAACCGGGTGGATGTCGTCTTTGAGGTGACGGAGGGCGACGCAGCGCTGGTGGCGCGCGTGAATTTCGTGGGCAATACCTATTATTCCGATGCGCGCCTGGCCGATGTCATCTCCACCAAGGAGCAGGCCTGGTATCGCTTCCTCTCCTCCTCGGACACCTTCGATCCTGATCGGCTGAATTTCGACCGTGAGTTGCTGCGCCGCTATTACCTCCGCACCGGTTTTCCCGATGTGCAGGTGGGTGCCGCCACGGCCGAGCTCGCCCCGGATCGCAGCGGCTTTTTCCTGACCTATAACGTCACGGAAGGCCCGCGCTACACCTTCGGAACGGTGGACATCACCTCGGCCTTCCCGAACCTGAACCCGGCGGATCTGCAGCGCTTCGTCGAAGTCTCTCCGGGCGCGGTCTATAATGGCGACGCTGTGGAGCGCAGCGCGCAGGCCGTGGCGGATGGCGCCAATCTGCGCGGTTTCCCCTTCGTGGATGTGCAGCCCCGCATCACCCGCGACACCGAGAACAACAAGATCAACATCACTTTCGCGGTGAATGAAGCGCCCCGCGTTTTTGTTGAGCGCATTGACATCAACGGCAATACCCGCACGCAGGATCGTGTGATCCGGCGTGAATTCCGCCTGGCTGAGGGCGACGCCTTCAACGCCGCCCAGGTTCGCCGCTCACGCGAGCGTCTGCGCAACCTCGGCTATTTCTCCGATGTGCAGATCAATAACGGCCCGGGCTCGGCGCCCGACCGGACGGTTCTGACCACCCAGGTGGTCGAGCGCGCGACGGGTGAGGTCAGCGTCGGTGGTGGTTATTCGACGGATGCCGGCTTCCTGGCCGATTTCGGCCTGCGTGAGCGCAACCTCTCCGGCACGGGCATTGATGGCCGAATCAACGCGACGCTGGCGCAGCGCCGGAGCCAGCTGGACTTCTCGGTCACCAATCCGCAATTCCTGGACCGCAACCTCGCTGTTGGCACTGACATCTTCTACATCCAGCGCAATCTGCAGACGGTCTCGAACTTCAGCGAGCGCCGCGCCGGTTTTGCGTTGCGCGCCGGCTATGAGTTCAATGAGCGGCTGCGGCAATCCTGGTCCTACAGCCTGATCAACCGCGAAATTTACAACATCCAGTCTGGCGCGTCGCGTTACGTCAGGGAACAGTCGGGTACGACCTTGCTGAGCCAGGTCAGCCAGACCATCGCCTATGACACGCGTGACAATTTGATCGAACCGCGGCGTGGTTATCTGATCCGCCTCGGCACGGATTTCGCGGGCTTGGGCGGTGACGTGGCCTTTGTTCGTGGCCGTCTTGATGGGGCGCTTTTCCTCCCCTTCGAGCAGATCTTCGGCCATCCCGATTATGTGCTGAGCATTTCGGGCAGCGTCGGCGTGATCGAACCCTGGTCCTCGACGTCCAACCAGGAGCGCATCGTGGACCGCTTCTTCCTGGGTGGCGAGAATTTGCGCGGCTTCGCCCTGGCCGGCGCTGGCCCGCGTGACCTGAACACAAATGACGCCTTGGGTGGCCGCCGCATGTGGACCCAGAGCACGGAAATGCGTTTCCCCTTGCCTGGCGTTCCCTCTGAGATCGGCCTGCTCGGCCGCGCCTTTGTGGATGTGGGCGCGCTGTGGGACACCGTCTCAGGCCCCAATATCGGGACGTCCAACACGCCGCGCGTCGGCACTGGCGTCGGCATCTCCTGGCGCAGTCCCTTCGGGCTGATCAACATTGATCTGGCGCAGGCGGTGGTGAAGGAGTCCTATGACCAGACCCAGATCTTCCGCTTCGGCTTCGGAACGCGCTTCTAAGCACGCTGACAGGTACAAGACATGACCCAACTCCGCTCTGCGTTCCCGCTGTTGCTGGTTCTCGCTTCCTCGCCGGTCATGGCCCAGCAGAATCAGGAATGGTTCGTGCCCGGCCAGGGTGGGCAACGCCCCCAAGGGCAGCCCCAAC
>CANHTE010000190.1 GCA_947462945.1 Acetobacteraceae bacterium | reverse complement strand
ACTTGGCTGGCCTGGGGTATTCATGCGGCCTGGGGGCTCTCCGACTCGTCGGAAATGTTCGTCCTGCTCTCGGGCATGACGCTTGGCTCGGTCTTTGCGCTGAAGGCGGCCAAGGCCGGGCCGGGTGCCGCACAGCAGGATTTGCTGCTGCGGGCCCTGCGCCTCTACCGCACGCATCTGCTGGTGTTCTTCATGTTTGCTGCCATGGTCCTGCTGGCGGAACTTGTCTTTCACGTGCCTGCGGCGGTGGAGCGCTTCGGCTGGCACCATTTGGTCGAGCAGCCCTTCATGGCCGTTGGTGCCGCCTTCACCGGATTGTTCCAGCCGGACTTCATGGGAACGCTGCCGGTTTTTGTCTTTGGCATGCTGCTGTTGGGCCCTTTTCTGGCGATGGTGCGGCGGTTTGGCGCCTGGGCCTTGCTGCCGAGCTTTCTGCTCTATGCTGCGGTCAATCTTGGCTGGATTGCCACGCCGGGCCTGGGCGGCAGCCTGATCGCGTTTGATCCGCTGGCCTGGCAATTCCTCTATCTGCTGGGCGGGCTTCTGGGCTGGCGGGCGCTGCATGGAATGGCGCTGCCGCGCTCCTGGCACCTGCTCATGCTGGCGGCGCTGATGGTGGTGTTTGGCTTCGCCGCGCGCCTGGTGCAGCACCAATTCATCGAGGGGCCGGAATGGGCCTCCCTGGTCTTGGAGCACAAGGATGTGCTGGCCCCGCCCCGGCTGCTGCATGCGCTGACCCTGGCATATCTCGTGGCCCAGCTCATCCCGCGCCAGGCGGATTGGATGGAGGGATTGCCGGGCCGGGCGCTGGCGGTCATTGGCCGGAATTCGCTGCGCGTCTTCTGCACGGGGCTGTTCTTCGCCTGGATCATCTCGCGCATCATGGAAGCCATGCCGGAGCAGGCGCAGGTGGTGGGCGTCATGCTGATCCTGCCTGGGGTTGCCGCACTCTGGACTGTTGCGCTCTTCACGGAGCGCACGCGGTCACGGGCGGCGGCAAAGGCCTGAGCCGGGGGGCCTTCCACTGCCGCGCAATCCGGGGATTGATGGCGCATCCCCGCGTTTGAAAAGGCACCCGCCATGGCCCGCCAACTTTATGAACTCGTCGGCACTGATCCGGCGCGGCGCTTCAGCCCCTTTTGCTGGCGCAGCCGCATGGCGCTGGCGCATAAGGGGCTGGACGCCGACGTCATCCCCTGGCGCTTCACCGAGAATTCCCGGCTGGCCGCACTCGGCGGCAAGACCGTGCCCATCCTGCTGGATGGCGAAGCCACGCTGACCGATAGCTGGGACATCGCGCTGCATCTGGAGCGCAGCTATCCCACCGCACCCGCCCTGTTCCAGGGGTTGCCCGAGACCTATCGCTTCATCGGGGCCTGGGCGGATATGGTGCTGCATCCGGCGCTGGCGAAACTCATCGTCTCGGACATCGTGCCGCTGCTGGGCCCCAGCGATGCCGCCTATTTCATCGAAAGCCGCGAGAAGCGATTCGGCATGCCCCTCGCGCAGGTGACGGCGGGGCGCGAGGCGAGGCTGCCAGAATTCCGCGCCTTGCTCGCGCCGCTTCGCCGGGTGCTTGGCACGCAGCCCTTCCTGGGCGGCGCCACGCCGGATTATGCGGATTACACCGTGCTGGGTGGCTTCATGTGGGCGCGCAGCGTGAGCCCGCTGCGCCTGCTGGAAGCGGGCGACGACCTGCATGCCTGGCGAGAGCGCATGCTGGATTTGTTTGGCGGCCTGGCACGCGGGGCGCCTGCGCTGGAGGCATGAGCAAACTGCCCCCAGACCCCGATCCCGCAGCGCCTTATTTGTCCAGTTCTACCCAGCGCAGGTAGGGCCGATCCGCTTTCCAGCCTTGGGGGAAGCGCTTGGCGGCTTCCTCGTCGGAGAGGGAGGGGACGATGATCGCCCGTTCGCCGGGCTGCCAGTTCACTGGCGTTGCCACCTTGTGCTTATCGGTGAGTTGCAGGCTGTCAATCACGCGCAGCACCTCGTGGAAATTGCGGCCGGTGCTGGGCGGATAGGTCAGCGTCAGGCGCACCTTCCGCGCGGGGTCCAGCACATAGACGGTGCGGACCGTGATCGAAGGGTCGGCCTCGGGATGGATCATGCCGTAGAGCTGCGAGACATGCTTGGACGGGTCGGCGATCATGGGGAAGTTCAGTGCCGTGCCTTGCGTTTGCCGGATGTCCTCGGCCCAGGCGTCATGCCGGTCCAGCGGGTCCACGCTCAGGCCGATCACCTTCACGCCGCGCTTGTCGAATTCTGGTTTGAGGCGCGCGGCCTCCCCCAGTTCGGTGGTGCAGACGGGCGTGAAATCGCGAGGGTGCGAAAAGAACACCACCCAGGAATCCCGCGCCCAGTCACTGAAGCGGATGGGGCCATCGGTGGTTTCGGCCTCGAAATCGGGCGCGATTTGCCCGAGCGTGAGCTGGGCACCGTATTGCAGGGTCATTGAGCAAACTCCGTAAAGCTGGCCAGGAGAATCAGCGCATAGGCGGCCAGGGTCATGAGGGTGACGTCCCGGGCTGGCAGCCAGGGTTCTTCCACCATATCGTGCGCCGGCGGCGGTGGTTGCGGTGTGACAAATTCGACATCGGGGGCCTCGGTCCAGTCAGCCGTGAGCATGGCGCAAACCTCCAAGCGGTTGGGTCCGAACCTGCACGCCAAGTGCCGCGACGGCCCCGATGATGATCATGGTCGGCGTGGGCAGCGCAGCCCGCCGGGAATCAAGCGTGCACTGGCCGAGTGTGCTGCGCAGGATCGATTGCCCGGGCAGGCTGGCCGCCGAAATCAGCGCGACCGGGGTGGTCGGCACGAGCCCGCCTGCCAGTAACCGCAGCGCCAGTTCGTCAAGGCGGGAGAGTGCCATGAAGGCGGCGATCGTCCCGCCTGATTGCGCGAGGGCACGCCAGTTCAGCTCAGGCAGGGCACCGGTTTCGTCATGCGCGGTCACGAAGGTGACGGCGGACGCCATTCCACGATGGGTGATGGGAATTCCGGCGGCGGCGGGCGCTGCCATGCCGGCAGAGATGCCGGGAATGACGCGCCAGGGAATGCCGGCGGCCTCACAAGCCAAGGATTCTTCACCGCCACGGCCGAAGGTGAAGGGATCACCCCCTTTCAGGCGCAGCACGCGCAGCCCTGCCCGGGCACCGGCCACCAGGCGGGCATTGATCCTGGCCTGAGGCACCGGGGCAGCTCCTTTGCGCTTGCCGACGGCAATGATCTCCGCGCTGCGCCGGGCGTGGCGCAAGGCGGCGCGGCCGGGCAGGGCGTCATGCAGAATAAGGTCCGCCTGACTCAGCGCCTGGACGGCCCGCAGCGTCAGCAAATCCGGATCACCAGGGCCAGCGCCGCAAAGCCAGACTTCGCCAGCAGGAAACTGCGCGCCGGCCAGGGCTGAGAAAGATTGCACGATCATCAATGATGATATCCACTTTATCTGCTTGACCGAAACGTAGAATAGGAGGGAGAACCTGTCCAGTGTTTATACGGCAGGAAATTGTGAAATGGCGGATACCAAACCCAGCGGTGCGGAAATCATCAAGGCCACAAGCCTTGGACTGCGCGGAGCGCTGCTGGCCGACCTCAGCGCCGAAGAAGGCAAGGGCGGCCTCTCCGAGGCGGCCTACACCCTACTGAAATTTCACGGAACCTATGAGCAATTTGACCGCGATACCGCCACTGCCCGCAAGCAGGCGGGGGAGGATAAGGCATGGTCCTTCATGGTGCGCGTCCGTTCCCCCGCCGGGCGACTGACCGGCGCCCAATGGCTGGCGCTGGATGATCTGGCCGGCAAATGGGCCGATGGAACGCTGCGCATCACCTCGCGCCAGGGCGTACAATTCCACGGCATCCTGCGTGAAAATCTGCGTGCCTCGGTCGCCGCCATCAACGCCACACTTCTGACCACGCTGGCGGCCTGCGGCGATGTGGTGCGCAACGTCATCACCTCACCGGCGCCACGCCGCGATGACATCCATGCTCGGCTGGAAGCTGAGGCGCGGCGCCTTTCCATGGCTCTGCTGCCCCGAAGCCGCGCGCACCACGAAATTTTCCTGGGCGAGGAAGCCGCCAGCGCACCGGAGGAGGAGCCCCTTTACGGTCCAACCTATCTGCCGCGTAAGTTCAAGATCGCCTTGATCCATCCCGACGACAACACGCCCGATGTGCTCGCCAACGACCTCGGCTTCATCATGCATCCGCAAGGTTGGATCGTGACGGTGGGGGGCGGCATGGGCATGACGCACAATAAGCCCGCCACTTTCCCGCGCCTCGCGGATGCCGTGGCGCTGATCGGGCCCGATGAGGTTCTGGCAGTGGCCGAGGCCGTGGTCCGTTTGTCCCGCGATCATGGCGACCGGAGTGACCGCAAGCATGCCCGGCTGAAATACGTGCTGGCCGAGCGTGGCGTGGAATGGGCACGCGCCCGCCTCTCCGAGGATCTGGGCCGCAGATTGCAGGCCGCCCCGCCCTTGCCGCGCCTCGCCGTGCCGGATCGCCTGGGCTGGCATCCCCAGGGCGACGGAAGTTGGTGGCTGGGCTTGCACATCCCCGCGGGCCGGGTCGCGGGGACGCTGCGCCTTGCCCTGCGTGAGGCGGT
>CANHTE010000189.1 GCA_947462945.1 Acetobacteraceae bacterium | reverse complement strand
CAGATTGCCCAGGCGATGGTTGGACAGGCGTTCGGTCATCCGCGCTTCCGCCATCGGGCCATCGCGGCGCAATTCGGCCGCCAGATCACCCATCGCCATGATGGAATGGCGCAGCAACGCGCCGGGCAGGATGCAAACTGCGATCCCCAATTCGCCCATGCGCTCGGCCGTCATGCGGGGCGAAATGCCGGTCATGTTGTAGAAGACCGGGCCTTGGACCTCACGCGTGATGCGCTCCACCTCGGCTTCGCTCGCGGGGCCTTCGACGAAGGCCTGGTCGGCGCCGGCATCGAGGAAGGCATTGGCGCGCCAGATCGCCTCCTCCAGCGAGCCGCCATGGGCGCCGCGGGAATCCGTGCGGGCGATGATCATGAAGCTGGGGTCCAGCGCCCGCCGCGTCTCGGCGGCGGCGCGGATTTTGGCCACCGCCTCCGTGCGTCCGATGACTTCGCGCCCTGCCACATGGCCGCAGCGCTTGGGTGCCACCTGGTCCTCCAGATGGATGCCGGCGACACCGGCGCGCCAGAATTCCTCCACGCAGCGCACCACATTGATGGCGTTGCCATGGCCCGTATCGCCATCGGCGATGACCGGCACGCGCACCGCAGCCGCGATGAGTTTCGCGTTCAGCGCCATTTCGGTCAGCGTGGCCAGCCCCGCATCCGGCAGGCCCAGCAGGCTCAGCGAGGTGCCGTAGCCGGACATATACACCGCCTCAAACCCCGCATCCTCCAGGATCAGGGCGGAGAGCGCGTTGTAGCAGCCGGGCACCACCAGCGGCTTATGCGCGGCCAGCAGGGCGCGCAGCCGCTCACCCGGACGTCCTGATTCCGCCTGCCCCAACCGCATGCCACTCTCCTGGCTTCCGCCGGGCCATTCCCCGTGCGAGCCTGGGCACAATAACAGGAGAGACACGCCATGCCAGATGGATCGCCCGAAGCGCCGCTCAACGCCGCCGCCCTGACCGAGCAGGCCAACGCGCTGAGTGACCTGCTGCGCCTGCGCACCCTGCCCATCGGCATGAAGCTGTTCCGAGACCAGGCCGAGATGGAGCTGGTTCAGGGCTTGCGCCGCCCTGCGGCCGGCAAGCGCTTTTCCACCTGCCAACTCGTCACCCAGGCGCGGCTGGCCGGGTTCACCTTGGCCATCACGCATGACAACGTCCCCGAATTCAGCAATTGCGGCGGGGTGATCGGGCTGAACGCACCCTCCGAACTTTATCTCTCCGGCCGCAAGATGGAGGGGGTGTGGTTCGAGAACCTGGAAGCCTCGGCCGCGCATCAGGCGCAAATGCCCCGCGTGGCGCCGGAATATCACGGCCTCGTGGTCTCGCCCTTGCGCTCGGCGCGGCTGGACCCGCCGGATATCTGCCTGTTCTACGCCAATCCGGCCCAGATGATCCTGTTCATCAACGGGCTGCAATGGCGCAATTACCAGCGCTACGACTTCTCCATCACGGGTGAGAGTGCCTGCGCCGATAGCTGGGGCCGCGCCCTGCGGGACCGCACGGTGTGCCTCTCCCTCCCCTGCTACGCCGAACGCCGCTATGGCGGGGTCGCGGATGACGAGATGCTGATGGCCTGCCCGCCGACCGACCTGGCCCGCGCGGTGACGGGGCTGCGGGGGCTGTCCAAGGCGGGGCTGCGCTATCCGATCATGCCTTACGGACCGCAAGCCGATCCGGCGGAGGGGATGGGGAAGAGCTACGCCAACAAAGGCTAAGTGCGGGCTCCGCCCGGACCCGCAGGGGCCGCCCCATTCAAGAAATGGCTGCCCCTGACCCCACTTTGTCGGTGCCCATCCAGGTGCGGAGCACCTCGGGAACCAAAATGGTTCCGTCGCGCTGCTGGTGGGTTTCCATGACGGCGATGAGCGCGCGGCCGACTGCCACGCCCGAGCCGTTCAGCGTGTGGGCGAAGACCATCTCCTTGCCGCGCTTGAAGCGCGTCTTCATCCGCCGCGCCTGGAAATCCCGGCAATTCGAGCATGAGGAAATCTCGCGCCAGGCCTTTTGCCCGGGCAGCCAGACCTCCAGGTCATAGGTCCGCGCCGCGCCAAAGCCGGTATCGCCCGCGCAGAGAAATATCCGCCGCCAGGTCAGGCCCAGCGCCGTCAGCACCGCCTCGGCACAGCGCGTCATGCGCTCATGCTCTGCATCGCTATCCTCCGGCCGCGTGATGGAGACCATTTCCACCTTGCTGAACTGGTGCTGCCGCAGCATGCCGCGCGTGTCACGGCCAGCGGAGCCAGCTTCGCTGCGAAAGCAGGGCGTCAGGGCGGAGAAGCGCAGCGGCTCCAGCGGCTCGGGGATCACTTGGTCCGCCACCAGATTGGTCAGGGGGACTTCGGCGGTGGGGATCAGGTAGTGATCCCCTGACTTGAACAGGTCTTCCTCGAATTTCGGCAATTGTCCGGTGCCGTAGAGCGTTGGTGCATTCACCAGCAAGGGCGGATTGACCTCGGTATAGCCATGCGTGTCGGTGTGCAGGCCCAGCATCCATTGCCCCAACGCGCGTTCAAGCCGCGCCAGCTGGCCCTTGAGGACGACGAAGCGGCTGCCGGAGAGCCGGGTGGCCGTGGCGAAATCCATCAGGCCCAGGGCTTCGCCCAGTTCGAAGTGTTGCTTTGCGTTTGGCAGATCGGCCGGGTTGCCGTGCTGATGCACCACCAGATTGGCTGTCTCGTCACGGCCTTCGGGGACATCGGCATCGAGAATGTTGGGGAGGATGCTCAGGGCGCCCGTCAGCTCAGTTTCCTGCCGGACGCGGACCTCGGTGACCGCCCCTTCAATCGATGCGCCAACTTCATCAAGGAGCCTCTGCGCTTCGACGTGATCGCCGCGCGCCTTGGCCTGCCCTACTGCCTTCGCGCGGGCGTTTTTGCGAGCCTGTGACGCCTCCTCGGTTGCAATCGCCTCACGACGCGCATTATCCAAGGCAAGGAGTATCGCGGATTGCGGTGCCATTCCTCGCCGCGCCATCGCCACGTCAAACCCGTTCGGGTCTCGCCGAATCCTTGAAATATCATGCATGTTCAGATCACCAACTCGAACCGCTGCGCCACTAAGGAAGCTTCTTCAGCCCGTCCATGAAATCGTTAACCTCATCCCGGGACCAGGAAAGCCCCTCGTGCCAGAACCGCAGCAGTGCCTCCCTGTTGAGCTCAGCCCAAGATCCAACTCTTGGTGACGCCGACGCGGCGACGCGCTCCGGCAATCCATGGTTCAACACGCGTGGCCGGGCTTCGAGTGTCACAGTCAGGCAAGCCCCGTCCCGCGATGGCCGGTCCCGGAACCACTTCACCCTCGGACCATGCTGTCCCTGGGCTGTGGAGACGCATATCACCCCGTCAAGGCCAGTATCCTTCCGAGGCAGGTTCACCATGTCGAACAGCTCATCCAGGGGGTCAGCGGGCGCCGCGTGATGCCCGATGCCCGGCCGGCCGGCGAGGACGCCAAGCGGCCTCACGCCTTCTCCTCCGCATCCGGCTTCGGCGCCATCCAGGCCGCAAAGAGGATCGAGATTTCGTAAAGCAGGATCAACGGCACGGCCAACCCAACCTGGCTGATCACATCAGGCGGGGTGATGATCGCGGCCACCACGAACATGCCCACAATGGCGTAGCGCCGCCCCTTGCGCAGGCTCTGCACGTTCAGGATGCCCACCTTGCACAGCAGCACGAGGCCCACCGGCATCTGGAAGGCCAGCCCAAAGGCCAAAATCATGTGCATGACCAGTGAGAGATACTCACTGACCTTCGCCTCCAGCTGAATGGGCACCGTGCCCGCCCCGGCCGGCGTCTCGAAGCTGATGAAGAAGTGCCAGGCCAGCGGGAAGATGAAGTAATAGGCCAGCGCCGCGCCCGCCAGGAACAGAATGGGCGAGGCCACCAGGAAGGGCATGATGGTCCGCTTCTCGGAGCGGTAGAGCCCCGGCGCGATGAACAGCCAAAGCTGGGTGGCCCAGATCGGGAAGGAGAAGAAGATGGCGCCGAAAAAAGCGACCTTCAAATAGGTGAAGAAGGCCTCATAGAGCGCGGTGAAGATCATCCGCCGGTCACCGCCACCCTGCTCGAACAGGACATTGGCGAGGGGGCGCGCCAGGAAGCCGTAGATGTTGGTGCTGAAATAATAACACAGCGCAAAGGCAATGAAGAAAGCACCCACCGACCACAGCAGACGCTGACGCAGCTCCATCAGATGCTCGATCAACGGCATCGGCTTGTCGTGGATGGGGTCTTCGTCCTTCACGGTATTGGACAAGGCGGCCTCAAACGATCTTGGCCGCGGCTTCAGCCGCAGGCGTTGGGGATGCGGAAGCCGCGGGCGGGGGAGCTTCAGGCGCCGGCTCGGTGCTCGCCACCACGGGCGGCGGCGTCACATTCAACGGCGCGGGCGTGGAGGGCGGCAGGAAGGAGGGGACGTCCGGTGCCGGCGGTGGCTCTGGGGCCTTATAGGGTGCCATGGTCTGGGGCGGGATCATCGCCGGCGCGTCAGGCGTGTCCCGCGCCGTGGGCGGCGGTGTCCAGGCCGGGGTGCTTCCCCCCATCGGGTTTTCCGAAAAAGTCTTGGTCAACGTCCCATCCGAATCCACCGCCTTCGTGATCT
>CANHTE010000188.1 GCA_947462945.1 Acetobacteraceae bacterium | reverse complement strand
GGCCGCCGCGCGCGCGATACTTCAACAGCCAGGTCTTCGCCCCGGCTGGCGTCGTGCGCAGCCCGAAGCCGGCAATGTCACGGTCCCACAGGATGCCCGCGCCCTGCGCCTCCGCCGCGCGTGCTGTGATCCTCTCCGCGCTGCGCCTCGGCATGATCGGCCCCAATCCGTGCAACCACTATGCAACCATGGCGCATAAGACAGGCGGCAAGACCATCTGACAAGCGGAAAGATGAATGCAGCAATTTCAACGTGCAGGATGGTTGCACGCAACTCAGGGACACTCAGGATAGGTCAGGGAGGCTGACTCTTAATCAGCGGGTCCACGGTTCGAGCCCGTGAGCGCCCACCATTCATTTCAATGGTTTAGCCGCCTTCATCTTTCCCGAATGGTGCGCGCACCTGAAGCGGGGTCACACCGGGGGCGCAAACCTTTTTGTCCCATCGTCCTGCCCCCTGGGGGGAGGGCTGAGGCTGGGCATTCTCATTCACGCCCCCCCTTAGAAAAACGCGGGCCGCCGCTCGCCGCCGGGTCCATCACGCGATTTTCCCCTTTCGCAATCATGGCCCGTGTGGGCGATTATCTGTTGCTTGACGGCTTATGGGTCGCTCTGGACAAGGGGAAACCGGGGCCGGTGGTGTGCTGGCCCGGGGGATTGGGTCTTGAGCGGCAAGCCGAAGCCTGGTGTGGATTGGGCGAGCATCCGGATTGAGTGGGAGGCCGGGGGCTCGGCTTCTGACATTGCGCGCCGGCATCCGGTGACGCGGCAGGCGATTGAGCATCGCCGCAACCGGTATTCCTGGGTCCGTGATGAGGCAGCGGCTGCGCTGTGCGAAACGCCGACCGGGAAGCGTGTCACGGCGCCACAGAACCGGCATGACAGGAAGCTCATTGCGAACGGCAAGCGGTCGCTCGCCAACATGCGGCTCATCCTCGAAGTGCTGGCCAGCGGCGGAAGCCCGAAGCTGGCGGCGCAGCGGACGGGCATGGCTGCGGACACGCTGCGGGAATGGCTGGCCTCGGATGCGGAGTTTGCCCGGCTGGCTGAGGCGGCACAGGCGGAGGCCGGGGTTCGGGCTATCGAGCGGGTCACGGCTGCCGGCACCCGGGGCGATTGGCGGGCCGATGCCTACCTGCTCGAAAAAATGCCGGCCACGCGCGAGGACTTCGCGCCGCGCCCGTCTGGCGCGCCGATGGAGGGGGCGGGGGTCGCCGTCCAAATTGTGTTCCGCACCGATGCCGGGGCGCTCCTGAATGTCGCGCCGCCTGATCGGCCCGCCGTCAATCACGACGCGCCTCCCCTGGCGATTGGGGAAGGCTCCGCCGATGGGTGAGATGGCGCTCTTGGGGGCTCTGGCCGCGACTTCTGCGACGGCTTCGGTGGCCGGCACGGCCTTGTCCATCAGCAGCGCCAACACCGCCCAGAAAACCGCCGGCCAGCAGGCGCGGGAGGTCCAGGCGAACAATGCCAAGGTGGTGCGGGACACCCAGGTTCAGGCGGCCGAGGCGGCGGCCTATGCCGAGCAGGACCGCGCGGCAGCCTATGAGGGCGCCAACCGCGATGCCAACTCGCAGCTGAAGCAATACGAGGAGGAGCGCAAGGCCCAGACCTTGGAGGCCTCGCAGCAGATTGCCTTGCAGCAGCGCGCCATGGTTCAGGCCCTGTCCTCGGCGGCGGCAGTGCGTGGCGGCAGTGGGCTGGACGTGTATAGCCAGACCGGCCAAGCCATCATGGCCGAGACTTTGCGCGAGGGCGCGGCAGACCTGGATACGCTCAAGGCGAATTGGGGCCGCAACAGCAAGGCGCTGGATACGGGCGAAGCGGCCGTGGTGCAGAACGCGCGGAACCTGCGGGATCAGGCCGACCGGAACACGCGCAATGCTTTGACCCAAGCCAGGAACAGCGTCACCGCCGCCCGCAATGGCGCGACCGCGAGCAACTTCCAGGCCACCAGCAACGCGCAGAACGTCAGCAACCAAGCCGCCGCGACGAAGGCTCAGGCGATTACATCGGGTGTGCGAGGGCTCGCTCAGAGCGGGGGCCAAGCATATTCCTATTTCAGCAGGGCATAAGCACATGGGCACTCCATTCAATCCGATTGCTACGGTCACGCTGGCGGCTACGGCCACAAGCGGGCGCGTTGCCCTCCCTGGCCCGACGCGAATTCAGCAGCGCACCTTGCGCGTTGCCGTCATTGGCGCGGAGGCGGCCTTTCTCGCATTTGGCGACAGCGCGGTGACCGCGACAACGGCGGCTTCCATGCCTGTCCTGCCGGGCGTGGTTGAGGTCTTCAGCATGGTGCCTGGCTACACTCACGTGGCGGCGATCACGGCCACCGGTAACGTGACGGTCAGTTTGACCATTGGCGAGGGTGAATGATGGCCCGCGCCCAACCCTCCCATCCCACCTCGCACCCGGGCGCGCTGGCGCCTGCCACGGAGAACACCATGGAAGTCTGCGAGACCATCGAGAACCCCGCCGCCCTGACGCCGCCGGCGCCTGACTGGCCGGCCCGGCTGGAAGCGGTGAAGGCCGAATTCATCGAGATGGGCATGCACGCGGATTACGCCGCCCAGGGCGCTTGGTGGCGGGTGGTCTGGGAGGCCATGCAGGCCGGCGATTGCGATGCCTACGACGCGGAGGTGATCCTTCGGCAGCATGGCGTCCAGCCGCCTGAGCAAAGCGCCCAGCGGTGGGTGACAGTCCGCAACGGGGATTATTTCGTCCCTGGCACGCATGGTCCGCCTTCGGCGAAGCAGGTCCAGGCCCCGCTTCCGCCCAGGGGCAGGACCGCGGCCGAATTCATGACGAAGCGCCGCCAGGCCGATCTGGACCGGGTTCTCTGGGCTTGGCGCGACTGCCACGGCGCCTCGCAGGTGAAGCCAAGCGATGTGCATGACAAGGTCCGCGCGGAGCTCGCCGGCGAGAGGATCGGCGAATGGAGCGACCATGATATCAACCGCGCGCTCGATCTGCTGGTGGGGCTGCAGTTGCATGACGGGCGGCAGTTCCAGGCCATCGGGCCGCGTGGCTTGGGTAAGGTGGCCGGCGCCTATGTCCTGCGTTTCCCGGAGCCGTCGCTGCGCGGGCCGGTGAATGATCCGACCTTCGCGCCATGGCTGGCGCGGATCACGGAGCACACTCTGCGGCTGCGCGATGATCCCGCCTTCATGCCCGGCGAGGAACTGTCCCTGCGAATGGCCTGTGCGGATCGGGAGGCCTTCAACGACGCGCTGACGGCCTACGCGGCAGAGATTCAGGAAGCGCCGGCACAAGCGCGGCGCCGGTTTGACGCGGCGGGCATCGGGAATTAGGCCGCCGCGCCCTCTCTCTCGCCCAGCCTGAAGGAAGCCTGACATGAGCGGCACCACCCCAGTTTACCAGCGCCAGGCGCGCACCACTGGCCCCGGCGGCATTGTGCGCAGCCCAGGCCCGCAACTGGCCCCCGTGCAGCAAAGCGCCGTGCTTGAACCCGGGCGCACTATGGTGGCCAGCAGCGGCACCATGGGCGCCTTGGGCGCTGCCATGGCCGGCTTGGGCGAAACCTTGGGCGGCACCGCCCAGCAGGCCATGGCGGAGAGCCAGCGGCAGCAGCAGCGGCAGAACACGATCAACGCCGATGAGAAAGCGCGGATGATGCCCATTCGCGACGCATCGGGAAATCTGGTGGTGCCGCCCCGCGAAGGTCCTCTCACGGGCGATCAGCGGGTGTTTGAAGCCGGCGTCGCCAAGCGGGCCGTTGATGAGCTCGAAAACGAGGCGATGATTGATGCCGTCATGCTCCGGCGTCAAAGCGGCAACGACCCCGCCCGCTATGAAGAGGCCTGGCGGGGGCGGAGCGAGGGCATTGTGGCTCGGCTGCCGGAGTGGTTCCGGCCGCATGCGGAAAGCACGCTTGCTCGGATCGGTGCCCAGCATGCGCGCGGGATTGCCGTGGAGGGCCTCCAGACTGAACGGCAGGGCCAAGAGCGGGCGGCGCGCGAACGCCAGCAGCAACTGGAGCGGGATATTCACGGGTTGGCCTCATCTGGTCTCACCAGTGGCCCGGAGTGGGACCGCGCCAGTGGCGCCTATGAAGCACACCTGAATGACATGGTGCGGACGGGCAGTCTGGTGCCTGAAGGCGCCACCGCGATGCGTGAGACCACGCGCGAGTTGGCGTCTGGGCTGGCGGCCGCGCGGGGCGCCGTTGATGCAGTTTCATCCGGCCGGCCCCGTGAAGAGGTGCTGCGTGAATTCGACGCGACGATGGATGCCCAGCGCGCTCCTCTTCAGCAGCGCGAGCGCCTTCGCAACCTCGTTGAGGGTCGCCTCAACGAGCGAGAGGCGACTTCTCGCGAAGCCCGGGTAGAGGCCAGCATTGAGGCCGCCGACTGGCAGCGACGGATTACCGCTGGCGTTCCGGTGGAGCCGGATGAGGGGCTGCGCATTGCGGCTGCCCTGGAGCGCTCGGGCGCCCGCCTCCAGGCGGAGGAAGTTCGGCGCGTTCAGACGGTCCAGCCGGATGCCCGCATCTTCGCCGAGATGCCGACGCCGCAACTGGCTGATGCCGAGCGCGAGGCCACGGCCCGCATCCGGGTGCGCGGTGCAAGCGGCTATGAGGTGGACCGGGCCACGCTGGCGCGGCAAATG
>CANHTE010000187.1 GCA_947462945.1 Acetobacteraceae bacterium | reverse complement strand
ATCTTCGCACGCCTCGGCGGCGGCATCTTCACCAAAGGGGCCGATGTCGGCGGCGACATGGTGGGCAAGGTGGAAGCCGGCATCCCCGAGGATGACCCCCGCAACCCCGCCACCATCGCCGACAATGTGGGCGACAATGTCGGCGATTGCGCCGGCATGGCGGCTGATCTGTTCGAGACCTATGCGGTGACGGCGGTGGCCACCATGGTGCTGGCCGCCATCAGCTTCGGCGATGTGGGCCGCACCTCGGGCATGCTGTTCCCCTTGGCGATTGGCGCGGTCTGCGTCATCACCTCCATCGTCGGCACCTATTATGTGAAGCTGCCGGCCAACCAATCCATCATGGGGGCGATGTATCGCGGCCTGATGGTGACGGGCGCGTTGAGCCTGGCCGTGCTGCTGCCGCTCTCCTTCATCTTCTTTGGCTTCGGGACCACCACGGCTGGCGGGCACAGCTTCGGCGCCTTCAGCCTGTGGCTGTGCGGCGCGGTGGGCCTGGGTGTCACGGCGGCCATCGTGATGATCACCGAATACTACACGGGTACGGATTTCCGCCCGGTGAAGTCCATCGCCGAGGCCTCGCAGACCGGCCATGGCACCAATGTGATCCGCGGGCTTGCGGTCAGCATGGAAAGCACGGCGATCCCTGCCATCATCATCATCGCCGGCGTGATTTGCGCGCATGGCCTGGCCGGCCTCTACGGCATCGCGATTGCGACGACGACGATGCTGGCCCTGGCCGGGATGATCGTGGCGCTGGATGCCTTCGGCCCGGTGACGGACAATGCCGGCGGCATCGCGGAAATGGCCGGGCTTCCGCCGGAAACCCGCGTGACGACGGATGCGCTGGATGCGGTGGGCAACACCACCAAGGCGGTCACCAAGGGCTATGCCATCGGCTCGGCCGGGCTTGGTGCGCTGGTGCTGTTTGCGGCCTATACGCAGGACCTGAACTACTTCATCGCCAACCCGGCCACCTACCCCTACTTCGCGGGCCTGGGGGCGATCGACTTCTCGCTGGCCAATCCTTACGTCGTGGTCGGGCTGCTGTTCGGCGGCCTGCTGCCCTACCTGTTTGGCGGCATGAGCATGACGGCGGTGGGCCGC
The DNA here is from genome assembly GCA_947462945.1 of Acetobacteraceae bacterium. Classification (GTDB taxonomy): domain Bacteria; phylum Pseudomonadota; class Alphaproteobacteria; order Acetobacterales; family Acetobacteraceae; genus Roseococcus. The sequence goes on along the minus strand of CANHTE010000187.1, from coordinate 3,546 downwards.
GCCGCCCAGGCCGTGGTGGAGGAGGTCCGGCGGCAATTCAAGGAAAAGCCGGGCATCATGCTGGGCACCGAGAAGCCGGATTACGCCCGCGCGGTGGACATGCTGACCAAGGCCGCCATCAAGGAGATGATCATCCCCTCGCTGCTGCCGGTGCTCAGCCCGATCATCTGGTTCTTCCTGATCGCGGCCATCGCGGGCAAGGGCGCGGCCTTCGCGGCGCTGGGTGCCATGCTGCTGGGCGTGATCGTGACCGGCTTCTTCGTCGCCGTCTCCATGACCACCGGTGGCGGCGCCTGGGACAATGCGAAGAAGTACATCGAGGAAGGACATTACGGCGGCAAGGGCAGCGAAGCCCATAAGGCCGCCGTCACGGGCGATACCGTGGGTGATCCGTATAAGGACACCTCCGGCCCGGCTGTGAACCCGATGATCAAGATCACCAACATCGTGGCGCTGCTGCTGCTGGCGATCCTGGCACACTAATTCCCCATGAAAACGCCGAAGAGGCGTTTTCATGGGGGCCCCGGTTTGGTTCCGTCTTCTGGGGATTTGGTTCTTCCTCCGATGGCAAATCCATCGGAGGGTTCCGGCGGGCGGAAGGACCGGGGAGGGCACAAACGAAACGGCCGGCGGATCACTCCGCCGGCCGTTTTGCTGTGCGTTGGATGCCCGTGGCCCCCCAAGGCCCTCCGGTGGCTTTGCCACCGGAGGATGAGCGCAGCGCCCAAGCGAAAGCACCAAACCGGGGCCCCCGCGAAAGCGCGAAGCGATTTCGCGGGGAGGAAGACGGGGTCCCCGGGAAAACGCCTCTTCGGCGTTTTTCTGGGGATTAACGCAGGACGATCTCGACGCGACGGTTCTGCGGCTCACGCACGCCCATGGCGGTCGGCACGAGCGGCCGCTCAAAGCCGAAGCCCTGCACGGTGATCTCGTTGCGCGCGATGCCCTGGCGCACCAGCTCACCCGCCACCGCTTCGCCACGGCGCACCGAGAGGCGCTGATTATAGGCGGCCGAGCCGGTGCGATCCGCATGGCCCGAAACCTCGATGCGCGTCGAAGCCACGGTGCGCGCGTTGCGCGCCGCATCGGAGATGATCTGGCGGGCGCGATCCGTCAGGTCAGCGCGATCCCAGTCGAAGAAGACCAGATAGGTGCGCGCGGGGGCCGGTGCGGCGGCGGCAGGAGCACTCGGAACCGGGGCGGGCGCCTGTCCGAAGGCATAGCGCACGCCCAGCAGCACGGAGTGGTTGTTATCCGAGCTGCGCAGCGTCCCGCCACCCACACTCAGTACAGTGGGCCTGCTGAATGCGCGCGTGTTCAAATCGGTCGGCTGGGTGCCGAGGTAGCGATACTCCGCCGTGACCGCGAGTCCGGGCACGGAGGCAATCGGGAAGGCCGCGCCGCCAATGGCCTGGTAAGCGAAGCGCCCGTCAATATCGCTCGAACGCAGCGAGATGCCGCCCGGCGCGGAGACGGAGAGCCCGTGCATGTCGCGCCAGACATAACCCACGCCACCGCCGATATAGGGCACCATCCAGGTTACGCCCGGAATGCGGAAATCATAGAGCGCATTGGCCATGGCGCCGTAGCTGCGCTGCATGCCGCCGGCCGTGTTGGTGAAGCCGGCGCCGCGGAAACCGCCTACCTTGTCAATGTCGTTCTGGCGAAAATTGCCCTCCGCCTCGACGCGGAAACCATTGCCGAAGCCATAGCCGATCGAGAAGACGCCGACGAAGCCCGCATCGAAAATCGCCTGGCCACGGCCCGAGATGCCGCGCGGTGCCAAGCTGTTGGCCAGCGTGCTGTTGCTGTTGAGAGTGCTGTTTTCAAGGAAATTCACGCCCGCACCCGCGCCGATATACAGGCCCGTGACCGTCTGCTGCGGGGCCAGGCGGAAATTGTCGAACATGCCATTCGGCGCGCGTTGGGCGATGGCGGCCATTGGCAGCGCCACTGCGGCGGTGCCAAGCATGAGTAGGGTCTTGAAACGGGTCATTTTTTCTCTCCGGGCGCATATCGCCATGAGCGTCTCAACCCGGGCTGATGGCGAAGGTTGCGCGCCGCAGCAAAACTCTTTGGCAGGGTTGCGGCGAAGCCACGGATACCCCTTCTATCCAGCAATGGCGCGCGCGCTTCTTCTTCTGTGGGCTCTGCTGCTGGCCCCCCTTTCGGGGCAGGCGAGCGAATCCGCGCCCGTCTCCTCCCCCCGTGCAACCGTCACCCTGCTCGCCGAGCGCTCCGCCATCGCGCCGGGTGAGCCCTTCAGGCTGATGTTGCATCAAAGCCTGGCGCCGGGCTGGCATACCTATTGGCGCAATGCGGGCGATGCCGGTGCGCCCCCCGAGGTCACGCTGGAATGGCCGCAGGAGGGCTGGCAGGCAGGGGAACTGCAGTTTCCCGCACCCAGCCGCATTCCCTTCGGCCCCCTGATGAATTTTGGCTATACGGGTGAGGCCGGCTTCCTGCTGACCGTCACCCCACCCGCCAGCCTGCGCCCCGGCGACTACGTCACCCTCACCGCCGATGCCACCTGGCTGGTCTGCGCGGATATCTGCATCCCGGAGGAGGGGCGCTTCACCATCGGCCTGGATGTGGCGCCCGCCGCCATTCCGGCCCATGCCACGCGCTTCATGGCGGCCGAGTCCGCCTTGCCCCGCGCCGCCCCCTTCGAGGCGCAATTCGCCTTTGCCGGCCCGCGCGGCCTGCTCACCATCCGCAGCCCGAGCTTTTCGGGCGCCTCGGTCCGTGCGGCGGCCTTCTTCCCCGACGCGCAAAGCGTGATCGAGAACGCGCCCGAACAGCGGCTGACCCGGCGTGAGGGCGCCATCAGCCTGACCCTCACGCGCGGCCCGGCCGCGCCGCCGGCGCGGCTGACCGGCGTGCTGACCCTGACCGATGCGGCTGGCGTGCGCGGGGCTTATGTGGTGGATGCGGCGCCCGGCGGTCCGCCGCCGGGAAGCCCTTTGCCGCTTTGGCAAATCCTGCTTTTCGCGGCATTGGGCGGGCTGATCCTGAACCTGATGCCTTGCGTCTTTCCGGTGCTGGCCATGAAGGCCATGGCCATGGCGCGCCTCGGCGGTGCGGCGCGCGGCGCCATCCGGGCCGAGGCCGCGAGCTATACGGCGGGCGTGGTGCTGGCCTTCCTGGCCGTGGGCGGGGCGATGCTGGGGCTGCGCGCGGCGGGTGGCGGGGCGGGCTGGGGCTTCCAATTCACCTATCCCGCCTTCGTCGCGGGCATGGCCTGGCTGATGCTGGCGGTGGGGCTGAACCTTTCCGGCGTTTTCCAGATCGGCGGGAGTATCGGCGCGGGCCAGGGGCTGACCGGCCAGGGGGGCCATGCCGGCAGCTTTTTCACGGGCGTTCTGGCCGTGGTCGTCGCCACGCCCTGCACCGCGCCCTTCATGGCAACGGCGATCGGTGCGGCGCTGGTATTGCCACCTGCAACGACGCTGGCGATTTTCGGCGCGATGGGCCTGGGCCTCGCGCTGCCTTACGCGCTTCTGGGCGTATTCCCGGCCGCCGGGCGCTTCCTGCCGCGCCCTGGTT
>CANHTE010000186.1 GCA_947462945.1 Acetobacteraceae bacterium | reverse complement strand
CAGGACGATGAGGGTGTTGTGGCCCATCATGCGGCCGACCTCATGATCCGAACCGCATCATCGGCCGGGCAGCCCGCCAAACGCCTGGGCGATGGCGGCGTCCTGGAAGGCAAGACCGACAGGCCCGGCTGCAACCACCTTTCCGGCCAGGATCAGCACCTCATCGAAATGCGCGGTGATGAGGGAAAGGTCATGATGCACCATCAGCACGGATTTCCCCGCCCGCGCGAGGTCATGCAGCACCTCCAGGATGGTGTGTTCCGTGACGGCATCCACGGCGGCCATTGGTTCATCCATCAAAAACAAATCCGCCCCCTGGGCCAGGGCGCGGGCCAGAAACACCCGCTGCTGCTGCCCGCCGGAGAGCCGGCCGATCTGCCGCTCGGCGAAATCCGCGAGGCCCACGGAAGCCAGGGCCGCACGCGCCATCTCCCGCTCGGCACGCGGGACGGGGCCCCACCAGCGCATGCGTGGCAGCCGGGCCATGGCCACGATATCGAGCGCGCTGGCCGGGAAATCCCAATCCACACTGGCGCGCTGCGGCAGATAGGCGATGCGGGCACGGGCCTGTTCCAGCGGCAGGCCAAAGAACCGCGCCTCCCCCGAATCCGAGGGGATGAGGCCGAGCGCCGCCTTCAGCAGCGTGGATTTGCCGGCGCCATTCGGCCCCAGAATGGCGGTGAGCCCGGGCGCGCATTGCCAGGTCACGTCGCTCAGCGCAGGCCGCCCGGCATAGCTGACATTCAAGCCGGAGACGGCGAAGGGCGCGCTCACAGCCGTCCATTCATGCCGCGTTCGGGCGCGGAGCCGCCCAATGCGCGGGAGATGATCGTGATATTGTGGTCCATCATGCCCTGATAACTGCCGCGATAGGTGCCGGGCCGACCCATCGAATCGGAAAACAGGGTGCCGCCCAGGGCAAGTTGCCGGCCCCGCGCCGCCACCCCCTCGATCAGGGCGCGCACCGCGCGGTCCGGCACAGAGCTTTCGGTGAAGATGGCGGGCAGGCGGCGTTCCACGATCAGGTTCACCATGGCCTCGATGCGCGCCAGGCTCGCTTCCGCCTCGGTGGAAAGGCCCTGGATGGATTCCACCTGAAACTCATGGCGCCTGCCGAAATAAGCGAAGGCATCATGGGCCGTCACCAGCACGCGGCGCTCGGCGGGGATCGGGGCCAGCACGTCCCGCGCATAGGCGTCCAGGCGGTGCAGCATGCCGCGCGTCTCGGCCAGGCCTGCCTCCATCTGACGCGGCGGCTGCGGCAGGCGGGCGAGGGTGGCCATGATGGCGGGCAGGGTATCAGCCCAAAGGGCAGGGTCCATCCAGAGATGGGGATCGGCCGCATCCGGATAATCATCATGTTGGCGCAGCCGGGCGCGGGGGATCGATTCGGCGACGGCAAGGGCCGGCTTGCCCTGGGCGGCGGCGCGATCCAGCACGTCATTCATGCGGCCCTCCAGGCGATGGCCGTTGAAGAACAGCGCATCGGCGCGGAGAATCCGGGCGATATCGTTGCGGGTGGGGCGGAACAAATGGGGGTCCACACCCTCGCCGATCAGGGTGTCGGTGGTCATGCCGGGGCCGGCCACGCCCCGGACCAGATCCGCGATCATGCCGGTGGTGGCCAGCGCCGTGGGGCGGGCGGGCTGGGCCTGGGCGGTGCCGATCAGCGCCGGCAATGCCAGGAGATTTCGACGGGCGATGGCTGAATAGCTGTTCATCTATTCAATCCTCTAATTAAATCAGCAACTTGCTGCGCTTACCTTGTCCCTGGCACGGTTTTCGTCAAGGCTTGTGTCCGGCGCCGACAAGGCCGAAGCTTTCGCCATGGCAACAGGCGTGCGCATCAATGAAGATGAGGTGATGGAGTTGGCGGAGATGTTCCGCCTGATGAGTGACCCCACCCGCCTCAAGATCATCCTGGCCTGCCTGGACCAGCCGGTTTCGGTGGGAGCCACGGCGGATATCCTCGCCATCTCGCCCAGCCTGGTTTCGCACCATTTGCGCCTGTTGCGCGCGGCACGCCTGCTGACGGCGGACCGGCGCGGCCGGCAGGTGTTCTACATGGTGGGGGACCCGCATATCCGCTCGATGCTGACCGACATGGCGGACCACGTGGCCGAGGGTGGCGACAGCGAGATCATCGAGGGGACCTAGCCCCAAAAAACCCCATGCTGCACCGCCGCGAGGCTTGTGGCCTTTTCGCCCCGCGCCTATGGTCCGGCCGCATGATTGGGACTGGTCCTTGCGGGATTCCGCCCCATCTGCGGTGAGGCGGCCAATGTGGCCGCCGGGCGATGGCTCGGGGTCATCGCATCAGGTTTTGGGGCAAGGTGCGGCGCGTGATCGGGCGTATCGGACGAATTCTCGGAATGACAATCCTGGGGCTGGCGGCGGCGGGTGGCATGGCCATGGCGCAGACCCAGGCCCCGATGGTGGGCGCGCCCGTGCCATGGGCCATGGGGCTCCAGCAATCGGGCGGACCCATCAAGGACGCCATCTCCAGCTTCAATGACCTGGTCTTCTGGCTGATGGTGGCGGTGACCGTCTTCGTCGCCATCCTGCTGGCCTGGGTGATGTGGCGCTACAATGAGAAGGCCAACCCGGTCCCCTCGCAGAATAGCCACAACACCACGCTGGAAATCGCCTGGACGGTGATCCCGGTGCTGATCCTGCTGGTGATCGCCGTGCCGTCCTTCCGGCTGATCTATTACCAGGATCGCGCGCGAGATGCCGATCTGACGATCAATGTCACGGGCCATCAGTGGTACTGGAGCTATCAATTCCCGGATCACGGCAATTTCAGCTTCGACAGCCGCCCGATCCAGGACGAAGACATTCGCACGGGTCAGCTGCGCAGCCTCGAAGTGGATGAGCCTTTGGTGGTCCCTGCGGGCCGAACCATCCGGGTGATGACAAATGGCGCGGACGTGATCCACAGCTTCTTCGTCCCCAGCCTGGGTGTGCAGCGCTACAGCATCCCTGGCCGCACGCTGGAAACCTGGATGCGTGCCGACCAGGTCGGCACCTTCTATGGCCAGTGCAATCAGATTTGTGGTGTCAACCATTGGTTCATGCCGATCGTCGTGAAGGCAGTGCCGCAGGCCGAGTTCGATGCCTGGGTGGCGAGTGCGCGGACACGCTTCGCCCGCCAGGACGCTCCGGCTCCCGCCCTTGCGGAAGCGGACAACGACACCATTCGAATCGCAGCGGCGCGTCAGTAACGCAGCCCGCACAGGCTCAAGGAAAGGCACCAGGGACATGGCATACGCGGACGCGCATGGGCATGACGACCATAAGCCGAACTTCGTGAATCGGTGGCTGTTCAGCACCAATCACAAGGATATCGGCACGCTCTATATCATTTTCTCGCTCTTCGCCGCGATCATCGGCATTGGGCTCTCGGTGCTGATGCGCCTGGAATTGCAGCATCCCGGCCTGCAGATCTTTGCCGATGGGCAGATGTGGAACGCCTATGTTTCGGCCCATGGCCTCATCATGGTGTTCTTCGTGATCATGCCGGCGCTGATCGGCGGCTTCGGCAACTGGTTCGTGCCCATCATGATCGGTGCGCCGGACATGGCGTTTCCGCGGCTGAACAACATCTCCTTCTGGCTGCTGGTGCCGGCCTTCCTGCTGCTGGGCGGTTCGCTCTTTGTCGGCGGTGGCGCCGGTGCGGGCTGGACGATCTACCCCCCGCTCTCGGATGACACCTATCAGTCGGGTCCGGCCATGGACATGGCGCTGTTCGCGCTGCACCTGGCGGGCGCTTCCTCGATCCTGGGCGCGGCCAACTTCATCACCACCATCTTCAACATGCGCGCCCCGGGCATGACGCTTCACAAGATGCCGCTGTTTGTCTGGTCCATGCTGGTGACGGCCTTCCTCCTGCTGCTGGCCGTGCCGGTGCTGGGTGGCGCCATCACCATGCTGATCACGGACCGCAACTTCGGCACGGCCTTCTTCGACCCGGCCGGCGGTGGTGACCCGGTGCTGTTCCAGCATTTGTTCTGGTTCTTCGGCCACCCTGAAGTGTACATCATGATCCTGCCGGCCTTTGGCATCATCAGCCACGTCATCAGCACCTTCTCCAAGAAGCCAGTGTTTGGTTACCTCGGCATGGCCTATGCCATGGTCGCCATCGGCGTGGTCGGCTTCGTGGTCTGGGCGCACCACATGTACACCTCGGGCATGGATGTGGACACGCGGGCCTATTTCATGGCGGCGACCATGGTCATCGCAGTTCCGACGGGCGTGAAGATCTTCTCCTGGATCGCCACCATGTGGGGCGGCTCGATGAAGTTCGATACGCCGATGCTTTTTGCCATCGGCTTCATCTTCCTCTTCACGCTGGGCGGCGTGACGGGCGTGGTTTTGGCCAATGCCGGCATCACGCAAATCCTGCACAACACCTATTACGTGGTGGCTCACTTCCATTACGTGCTGAGCCTGGGCGCGGTATTCGGCATCTATGCCGGCATCTACTACTGGATCGGCAAGATGTCCGGCCGCCAGTACCCTGAGAAGCTTGGCAAGATCCATTTCTGGCTCACCTTCGTCGGCGTGAACCTGACCTTCTTCCCGATGCACTTCCTGGGCAACCAGGGCATGCCGCGCCGCTATCCGGATTATCCTGACGCTTTTTGGGGCTGGAACT
>CANHTE010000185.1 GCA_947462945.1 Acetobacteraceae bacterium | reverse complement strand
TGGAATTTGCCTGCGATCAATACGGCCTGCCGCAATCCGACCTGATGATCGACCCGCTGACCTTCACCATCGCGACCGGCAATGAGGATGACCGCAAGCTGGGCGTCTGGACGCTGGATGGCATTCGCATGATCCGCGAGAAGTTCCCGGACATCCAGATCATGCTGGGGCTGTCCAATATCAGCTTCGGCCTGAACCCGGCCGCGCGGCATGTGTTGAACAGCGTCTTCCTGGATCATGCGGTGAAGGCGGGGATGACGGGCGCCATCGTCCACGTCTCCAAGATCAAGCCGCTGCACAAGATCCCGGCCGAGGAAGTGAAGGTCATGGAAGACTTGATCTATGACCGCCGCTCGGAAGGCTATGACCCGCTGCAGAAGGTGCTGGAGATGTTTTCCGGCCGCAAGGCTACGGATAATGTCGCCAAGGTGAAGGCGCCGACCGTCCAGGGCCGCCTGAAGGACCGCATCGTGGATGGCGATCGCAAGGGCCTGGATGACGAACTCGCCGCCGCCATGGCGGAGGGCATGGAGCCGCTGGCCATCATCAACGACGTGCTGCTGGACGGCATGAAGGTGGTGGGTGAGCTGTTCGGCGCCGGCAAGATGCAGCTGCCCTTCGTGCTCCAAAGTGCCGAGACGATGAAGGCGGCCGTGGCCTATCTCGAGCCGCATATGACGCGCGTCGAAGGGCAGGAGAAGGGCATCATCGTGCTCGGCACCGTGCGCGGGGACGTGCATGATATCGGCAAGAATCTGGTGGACATCATCCTCACCAACAATGGCTACAAGGTGATCAATCTGGGCATCAAGGTGCCGCTGAATGACATCGTGAACGCCGCACGGGAGCATAAGGCGCATGCCATCGGCATGTCCGGCCTGCTGGTGAAATCCACCGTGGTGATGCGCGAGAACCTGGAAGAAATGTCCCGCCAGGGGATTGATATCCCGGTGATGCTGGGCGGCGCCGCGCTGACGCGCAATTACGTCGAGGATGATTGCGTGCAGGCCTATGCCTGCGGGCGCGTGGTCTATGCGCGCGATGCCTTTGACGGCCTGCACCTGATGGACAAGGTGATGGGCAATGATTTCGAGGGCTACCTCGGCGCCATCCAGTCCAAGCGCGTGGGCAAGTCGAAGAATGAGAAGCGCGTGCTGGGCCAGGCCGACCCGCGCGGCTTCGCGCCGGTGGATGTCGCCTATGCCCAGACGCGGCGTCGGCGCGAGACGGCAAGCCACTCCACGCCCGTGCCGCCCTTCTGGGGTGCCAAGGTGATCGAGACCGACCCCAAGGCGCTGGTCCCGTTCATCAATGAGCGCAGCCTCTACCAGTTCCAATGGGGCTTCCGGAAGGCCGGCCGCTCGCTGGAGGATTTCCTGGGCTGGGCCAAGCAGGAATTGCGCCCGGTGTTGAAGCGCATGCTCGCTTTGACGGAGGAGCAGAAAATCCTCAAGCCGCAGGCGATCTATGGCTATTGGAAATGCGCGGGCCAGGGCAATGACCTCATCCTCTTCGCCGAGGATGGCAAGACGGAAGTCGCCCGCTTCAACATGCCGCGCCAACCGAAGGAGGATGGCGACTGCATCGCCGATTTCGTGCGCGACATTGATGATACCGAGCGCGATGTGATCGGCTTGCAGGTGGTCACCGTGGGCCAGAAGGCCTCCGACATGGCGCGGGACTGGTTCGAGGAAAACCGCTACCAGGATTACCTCTATCTGCACGGCCTTTCGGTCGAAATGGCGGAGGCGCTGGCCGAGGTGACGCATAAGCGCATCCGCGCCGAACTCGGCTTCTCCGCCGAGGATGACCGCGACATCGAAAAGATGCTGAGCCAGGGCTACCGGGGCGGGCGCTACAGCTTCGGCTACCCGGCCTGCCCGAAGCTGGAGGACCAGGCGGCCATCCTGGACCTGCTGGATGCCAAGCGCATCGGCGTGGATATCAGCGATGAATGGCAGCTCCATCCGGAGCAGAGCACCAGCGCCATCGTGCTGCACCACCCGCGGGCAAAGTATTTTTCGGTGTGAGGCACCTGGCGAAGCGCCTCTCGCACCGGATGGCTGTGTGACAGGGCCGCCCCTGGCGGGGGCGGCCCAATCAGATCAATCCAGGCTACGCATCGGGCCATAGGCCGCCGGGATTTCGCCGATATCGAGCAGCGGCAGCGCCGGCATGCGGTGCAGCTTCGCCTGATGCGTGCCATCGGCATGGAATTCATGCTCGACCCAGCCGAGGATTTTCTCGCCCACGCGATGCTGCCAGGCATCACCCACGATGAAGCCGATGGCGGGCGCCCAGATGTGCCGGATGCCATCGGCCACGCGGTCCCGCCACTGATGCACATGGCCGCTGGCGATCAGCGCGGGGCGGGCCTCACCGAACATGGTCAGAAGTTCGGCGCGGGGTGAGGGCAGCAGCGGCCAGTAATTCACCGCCGTATCATCCAGCGCTTCCTGGGTAATGGGCTTGTGCTGAAACAGCGCGATGCGCCGCGCGCCGGCGGAGGCGATGGCCTTCGCGATGATGGCACGATGCGCGGGATTGGCCGAAAAGCCCTGAGTGTCCAGGCCGATCAGCCGCCAACCCGGGATGTCGCGGGTGAAATGCAGCGGCCCCACGCAATCTTCCCAGCGGGCCAGGCGTTCGGCGTTGATGGGCTGCTTGCCACCCAGCGCTGCATCATCGCCCACATCATGATTGCCCGGCAGGGCCAACCAATCCAGGCCCAAGGCGTCCATGGCGGCGGTGCCGTGGCGCAAATCCTCGGCGGAATCGGCACCATCGAGAGAGAGGTCCCCCGTGTGGATCACGAGGTCAGGCTTTGTGTGGCGCACCGCATCCTGGACCGGCGCGAAATTCCCATCAAAGAGCGGCTTGCCCTTCGACAGATGCGTATCACTGATCTGCGCGATTCTGGTGATCATTTCAGCTCTTTCAATCGGGGTCTGGGGCCTTTCGGCCCCAGCGGGTCCAGGGCAGCGCCCTGGCCTTCACTTCAACCACGCGGCCGCGGCAGCAGCCGGCGCACTTCGCTCGCCATATCCGCCAGGGCCTGTTCCGGCGTCGCCCGCTGTTCCACGATGCGCGCCTGGTTGTCCACCATGGTCTGCGTCACCCGCACCGAATTGGCGCCCGGGAAGGCGTACCAGGGAATGCTGATATTGGCCTGCCGCGTGGCCGCCTGAAACAGCGGGTTCTGCTGGTAGAATTCGGCCAGCCAGCGCGGCTCATCAATCGCCAACTGGTTGGTCGGCACATAGCCCGTGTTGCGGACCATGAGGGTCGTGCCCTCGGCGCTGGTGGAGAAGCGCAGGAACTTCCAGGCGGCTTCGCGCTTGGCGGGATCACGCGCGGTGAGCATGCCGGCGGCGCCGCCGGTGGGCAGGCGGCCGCGTTGCGCGTCAATGACCGGCATCACGGTCGTGCGCAGCTCGAAATTGCGGCCGACCTGCTGGATGGTGCCGCGCAGTGCTGCCGTGGTCCAGAAGAACATGCCCAGGCGGCCTGCGGCGAAGGCCTGCTGCGCGGCTTCACGCGTCAGGTTGGGCATGCCGCCGACCTTGACCATGCTGTCGAGCAGGCGGAGCGAAGCCAGGCCCTCGGGGCCGGCGAAGGCCACGTCGCGCTCATCTTCGCTCAGCATGCGGCCGCCATGGCCGAACAACAGGGCGGAGAACATCCAGTCATCGCCGGGCCAGGTGTAGTACATGCCCTCCGTGCCGCCGCCCAGCGCCTTGATGCGCGCGGAAAGCGCCAGGATGCCGTTCCAATCCGTCGGCAGCGCGTCCGGATTGCCGCCGGCGCGGCGGACGAGATCGGCGTTGAAATAGCAGATCGGGTTGGAGGCGGCATAGGCGAGGCCCGCCTGCATGCCGCCGAAATGGGCGAGGGCCAGCATGTTGGGCGAATAGCCGGCAGCGGCCGGGTCGCCCTCGGCGCGCAGCAAGGGCAGCAGGTCCTGGGCAATGCCGCGCTCGGCAAAGAGGCGCAGGCGGTTGAAGCCCTGATAGGAGAGGTCCGGCATCTGGCCCGTCGCGGCCTGGCGGAGGATGAGCTGCATGCCCTCCTCGTAATTCGGCGTGGTTACCCAGTTGATGCGGATATTGGGCTCGCGCTTGGCGAATTCGGCGGCAATGGCGTCATAGCTCTCCTTGAAGATGAAGGGCTGCGCATAATGCACGGTGATTTCCGTCGTCGCCTGCGCGCGCAGGATGCGGGGGGCGAAGAGGGCTGTGGTGGCAGCGGCAATGCCCAGTGAACGGCGTTCCAACATGATGGAATTCTCCAAGGAGTGGTGAGGGTGTTTCAGCCGCGTGGACGCGGCAGGAGGCGACGGACCTCGCTCGCCATGTCGGCCAGGACGGTTTCGGGTGTGGCGCGCTGCTCGACGATGCGCGGCAGATTGTCGACAAAGACCTGGGTAATGCGCACCGAATTGGCGCCGGGGAAGGCCGCCCAGGGCACCATCAGCGGCACCTGGCGCGTGGCTGCGACGAACAGCGGATTGTCCCGGTAGAAAGCGCCCAGCCAGCGCGGATCATCAATGGCGAGCTGATTCATCGGCACATAGCCGGTGTTCTGCACCATCAGCGTGGTGCCCTCGGCGCTGGTGGAAAATCGCAGGAATTTCCAGGCGGCCTCCCGTTTGGCCGGCT
>CANHTE010000184.1 GCA_947462945.1 Acetobacteraceae bacterium | reverse complement strand
GGGCAGCAGCGCCGCAGCCCGCTCTGCCTCGGCCGGGCCGAACCAGGCGACGGGGCGGGGGGCCGGCGTCACCCCCAGCGTCTCGGCGATGTGCAGCAGGCGATGGCCCTGGCGCCGGCCGCCCCGCATCACGGCGCGGCGGCGTGCCAGCAGCAGCCAGGCCATGGCCGAGCCGCGCAAATCCACCACCAAATCCCAGCGCCGAAAGGCCACCCGCCACCAGAGTTCCAGCCAATGCAGGGACCAGCGGCGCTTGGTGACGGGGATGATCCGCTCCAACCCCGGCATGCGCGTGAAAACGCCCTCAGCCACCGTGCCGCAGATGATGGTGATCCGGGCCGCCGGGTGCTCCCGCAGCAGATGATCCAGCAAGCCGGTGGAGAGCACCGCATCGCCAATGCGGGTGGAAGTGATGAAAAGAATGCGCACGCGGTGTCCTTTAGCAGAAGCTGTGTTGTAGCGGAATCTGCCCGGCTTGAACCCCATGGGGGCAACCGCCACATCTGGCTGATGCCCAGCGCCCTCCTGTCTGACCGCGCCGTCCTTGAAGTCACGGGCGAGGATCGCCTCGCTTTTCTGCAGGGCCTGATCTCCAATGATGTCGCCTTGGCGGTGCCTGGCCGCGCCATCTGGGCCGCGCTGCTCACCCCGCAGGGCAAGTGGCTGGCCGATTTTTTCCTGACGGCCGAGGCTGACCGCCTGCTGGTGGACGCCGAGGCGGGCCAGGCCGAGATGCTGATGGCCAAGCTGCTGCGCTTCCGCCTGCGCTCCAGGGTGGCCATGGCCATGCTGCCCGGCTGGGGGGTGCAGGTGGGCTGGGGCGATGCCGCCATGCCAGCCTCCGCCATGCCTGCCTCCGCCACGCCCGATCCCCGCCTGCCTGCGGCTGGCTGGCGCTGGTTGACGCCTGCCCCCGCCATGGCGACAGCCCCGGCCGGGGATTACGACGCGCATCGCCTGCGCCAGGGCTTGCCGGATGGCTCACGCGACATGCAGGCCGAGCATTCGGTCCTGCTGGAGGCAGGGTTCGACGAATTGCAAGGCGTCTCCTGGTCCAAGGGCTGTTACATGGGCCAGGAATTGACGGCGCGGACCAAGTATCGCGGCCTCGTGAAGCGCCGCCTGGTTCCGGTGGAGGTCGAAGGGCAACTTCCCCCGCGCGGCACGGCGGTGACGTTCGAAGGTACGGAAGTGGGCGAGATGCGCTCCGGCCGCGATGGCCTGGGAATGGCCTTGCTGCGGCTTTCGGCCCTGGGCCAGGTGCTGGATTGCGGCGGCGCCAGGCTGCATCCGCGCATCCCCGCCTGGATGCGGCTGCCCGAGGTGAGTGATGGCCGAGGTGAGTGATGCCTGGGTCCATTGATGCCTGAGGATCAGGGCCCTGGCGTCCGCGTTCCGCCCCCCGTGATCGTGGTCACGGCGCTGATCCTGGCCTGGGGGCTGCAACGCCTGCTTCCGGCGCAGCTGGGCCCGCCGGCAGTGGCGCTGGGGGGGATGCTGATTTTTCTGGCCATGTTCTGGGTGGGCTGGGCATTGCTGGCGCTGGTCCGGGCGGGAAATGATCCACGGCCCGACAAGCCGGACAGCGCCTTTGTCGCCACCGGCCCCTATCGCTTCGGCCGCAACCCCATCTATCTCGGCTTCGTGCTGTTCCTCGCGGGCGTGGCATTGAGCTGGGGCACGCTTTGGGCCTGGCTTTCCGTCGGCGCCGTGTTTCTGGCACTCGATCTGCACGTGGTGCGGCGGGAGGAGGCTTATCTGCGGATGCGTTTTCCGGACGCCTATCCGGCCTATGCGGCGCGCATCCGGCGCTGGGTTTAGCCCGAAAGCAGGTCTCGCAGCTTCTCCACCTGCACCTTGCCGAGCGCGGAGCGCGGCAGGGCGGGCAGGCGCAAGACCGCGCGCGGGTGCTTGAAGCGCGCCAATTTGGCCGAGAAATGCTGGGCAATCAGCGCTTCATCAAAGGCGGGGTCCGCCACGATGACGGCCACCGGCACCTCCCCCCAGCGCGGATCCGTGCGGCCAATGACGGCGTAGTCCTGCAAGCCGGGCACATCGGCCAGCACACGCTCCAGCTCGGCCGGATAAATATTCTCGCCGCCTGAAATGATCACGCGCTTGAGGCGATCGATAAACCAGAATCGGCCCTGGGCATCCTGGCGGCCGATGTCACCCGTGCGGAACCAGCCATCCTGCAGCGCCTCCGCCGTGGCCTCGGGGAGGTTCCAGTAGCCGGCCATGACATTGGCGCCGCGGATCTCAATCTGGCCCGGTGTGCCGCACGGCGCCGGCGTGCCATCGGGCAGGGCGATGCGCGCTTCGCAGAGGGGCGCGGCGTGGCCGATGCAGCCGGGATCGGCCAGCGCTTCCGCCCGTGTCTGGGCAATGGCGATGGGGCCGGTCTCCGTCATGCCATAGACCTGCTGCACGGCAATGCCGCGCGCGTGGAAGGCCTCGATCAGCCCCAGGGGCACCTCGGACGAGCCAGCCCCGATGGCGCGCAGCGAGGAGAGGTCCGCGCCAGCCCAACGGGGATGCGCAATCAGCGCGGACATGATGGCGGGAACCAGCAGGGTCAGCGTGGGCCGCAGCCGCGCCACCGCATCGAAGAACCCGTCAGGGTCGAATTTCGGCAGCAGCGTGACGCGGGCGCCGGCGAGCAGCGCGGGCAGGGTCTGGATGTTCAGCCCGCCCATATGGAACATCGGCAGCACCGTCAGCACATGATCAGCCGGCGTCAGGCCGAAAATGATTCGGGCGTTCCCGGCATTGGCGCGGAGGGCGGCGCGGCTCAGCATGGCGCCCTTGGGCCGCCCGGTGGTGCCGGAGGTATAGCCGATCACCAGCGCATCACAGCCCGCGCCCCCCGGCATGGCCTGCGGCGTCACGGCGCCGGAGGCGGGGCCCTCGCGCAGCAAGGCCAGTCCTGCATCCTCGGCGATCCATTGCAGCTCCTCGGCTGCCAGGCGCCAGTTCAGCGGCACCAGGACCGCGCCGATGCTTTCACAGGCAAACAGGCAGGCCAGCATGCCGGGATGGTTCAACCCGATCCAGCCGACGCGATCCCCGGCCCCGATACCCTTGCCGCGCAGCAGCGCTTCCTCAGCCGCGATCAGCGGCTTGAGGGCGGCAAGGTCAAAGCTTTCCATCAATCCGTCTCGCCCTTCTCATACAAGGCGTCACGGCCGATGCGGTCCACGCAAAGCTCCGCCGTCCAGGGCAGCATGAGGGAACCGCAGCGGCTGTCGCGGTAAATCCGCTCCAGCGGCAAGGTCTTCAGCATGGCCTGGCCGCCGCAGGTCCGCACAGCCTTGGCGGCGATGGCCTGGGCGTTTTCCATCACCGTGTTCTGCGCCGCCAGGGCGCGCAGCATCTGCTCCTTGGAAGGGTCGGGCCCGGCCTCGCTGATCGCCTGGAACCACAGGGCCTTGGTCTGTTCCAGCATGATGCGCATTTCGGCCAGCGCGATCTGCTTGGTCGGGTACATGCGGCGCTTGACGGGCGGCGTGCCGGGTTGTTCGCCGCGCAGATAGCGCACCGTGAAGTCATAGGCCGTCTGCGCCAACCCCATATAGGTTGGCGTCAGCGTCATGAACATGTGCGGCCAGCGGGACGCCGCCTGGAAGTAAAGACCAGGCGGCATCAGCGCGGCGGATTCCGGCACAAAGACATCCTGGAAGACCAGGTTGCGGCTGACCGTGCCGCGCATGCCCAGGGGGTCCCATTCACCCTCGACCGAGACGCCCGGCGCATCACGCGGGATGGCGAGATAGAGCGTGTCCCTGCGCGAGGGTTTCTCATCGCCATGCAACAGGGTGCAAAGGGTGCCGTAGCAATCGGCATGGCCGGAGAGCGAGGCAAAGATCTTCTTGCCAGCGATGCGAAATCCACCCTCCACCGGCATCGCCGTCGTGCCGAAGGCGATGGTGCCGGCGGCCGCCGCACCGCCTTCCGAGAAGGGCTGCGAGAAGATGGCGCCGCGCTTCAGGATGTTTTCATAGTGCCGCCTGCGGCGGTCGTGATGCAGCGCGCGTGTTGCGGCATCCATCTCCAGATCATCCGTCAGCAGACCCGTCCAGAGCGTGCTGCACACATGCATGTTCCAGGTCAGTGCCGTGGCACCGCAGTAACGGCCGAATTCGGCGGCGGCCAGGCAATAGGCCCGAAAATCGGCGCCCAGGCCGCCATCCGCACGCGGGATGCAGATGCCGAGCCAGCCCTCGCGCCGCATGTCATCGTAATTCCCGGTCGGGAAGCTCGCCTCCCGGTCCCAGCGTGCGGCGCGCGGCGCCAGGAACCGGGCGCCGAACTCCCGGGCGCGGGTGCAGAGATCAGCCTCGAAGGACGAGAGGCGGAAGCCGCGCGCATCAAAGATCGGCGCATCGGCGATGAGGGGGAGTGGCATGTCCATGGGTGCTCTCCTTCAGCTCAGGAAATCGTGCAGGGCGGTGTGGAAGGCATCGGGCGCCTCCAATGGCAGCAGGTGGCCCACGCCGGGAATGACCAGGAGCCGCGCATCCGGCATGGCCTCCGCCATGCGCGCCATGCCACGCGGTGGCGCGGTCTGGTCCGCTTCGCCCGCGATCAGCAGGGCCGGCTGGGTGACATTTGGCAGGTCCGCACGGCGGTCAAAGCCGGTCAGTGTGGCAAGCGTGGTGCGGTAGGCG
>CANHTE010000183.1 GCA_947462945.1 Acetobacteraceae bacterium | reverse complement strand
CGGCAAAGCTGACGCTGGCCTTGACCGATGTGACCCGGCTGCGTTGGGAGGTGCAGGCCATCCAACTGCCGCAGCCAGGAACGGCCCGGCCTCGCTGAAGGGCCGGCCTCGCTGAAGGGATGGCCTCGCTGAAGGGATGGCCTCGCTGAAGGGATGGCCGAAGGCCTGCCGGCCCCGGCTACCCTCGCAACGGCAGGCCCATCGCCTGGCGCGCAAAGGCCCGCTTGAGTCCGGGAATGCGATCCACTGCCGCGATTCCGAGCCGCCGCGCCCAACGGACCGGCCCGATGTCATTGCCGAACAGCTTTTCCAGCACATGCGTGGCGCCGATCATCATCAGCGCGTCCGGCCGCCGCTGCGCCTGATATCGCGCCAGCAGCGCGGCACTGCCCACATCCGCCCCGGCTGAATAGGCCTCGGCCACCAATTCGGTCAGCGCCACGACGTCGCGAAAGCCGATATTCAGCCCCTGCCCGGCAATCGGGTGCATGCCATGCGCCGCATCGCCGACCAGAGCCAGCCTCTCGGCCACGTAGCGCGTCGCGTGCATGGCGGTCAGCGGGTAGTGCCAGCGGCGGCCGATGGGCTCGATCTCGCCCAGATGGCTGCCGATCCGCCGGCGCAATTCCCGGGCGAAATCGGCGTCCGGCAGGGCCAGCATGCGGGTGGCAACGCTGCGCCGCTCGGTCCAGACGAAGGATGAGGCATGCGGCAGTGTGCTGCTGCCAAAGCTGCCCAGATCGGCCAGCGGCAATTGCGCGAAGGGACCGGCCGGCAGGAAGAGTTCCAGCGCGCGGTTGTGATGCGGCTTTTCATGCGCGAAAGCGCCGACCATGCCGATCTGCCCGTAATCATGGCGCGCCGTGCCAATGCCGGCCTGCTGGCGCAGCGGGCTGCCGCGCCCCTCGGCGCCGATCACCAATTGGGCGCGGATCACCCGGCCATCGGCAAGGGTCACGGTCGCACCTTCGGCATGGCGCACCACCTGGGCCGTCATGGGCGCAAAGGCCTGCAAATGCGCCAGATGCGGCAGGCGGGCATTGAGCGCCACGCGCAGGGCGCGGGCCTCGACCATCCAGCCGAAGGGTTCATCCGCCACCTCGGCCGCCTCGAAGTCCAGATCGAGCGAGGAGGGCGCCTCCCCGACACGGCCATCAGCCACCTTGATGCCCTCGATCGGGCAGGGCGGGCTCGGCAGGCGCTCCCAGATGCCGGCGCGCTCCAACAGGCGCTTGGAGGCGAGCGCGATGGCATAGGCGCGGCCATCAAACCCGGCCAGTTCCATCGGCGGCAGCGGGGCCGCATCCACCACCGCGACGGTCACGCCGCGCGCGGCCAAAGCCGCAGCCAGGGTGGCGCCCACCGGGCCGGCGCCGATGATGGCGACGGCGACCGTCATGCCAGGGGTTGAGATCAGGTCAGGCGCGGTGAGCATGTTCATGCCCACAAGCTTAGGGCATTCCCGGCCCCTGCAAGAGATGGGCGCAGCAGATGGGGCGAAAGACTCGTCTTCGCGCCCAGCTTCGTGCTGCAAAAAAAGGCATTTCGGTCGCTTATCCTGGGCCATCACAAGGGTTTTCCCCCTGGCATGACTCTTGTAAGGACCACGAGCGGCCAATTTGCAGGCCGGCGCATTTTTTCGAAAGGTAGGCGGATGAAGCTCGTGATGGCGGTCATCAAGCCCTTCAAGCTGGACGAGGTGCGCGATGCGCTCACTCCACTTGGCGTTCAGGGACTGACGGTGACGGAGGTGAAGGGATTTGGGCGGCAAAAGGGGCAGACCGAGATTTACCGCGGCGCTGAATACCAGGTGAGCTTCCTGCCGAAGCTCAAGATCGAGGTCGCGGTGGCTTCGGAACTGGTGGATGCGGTGGTGGAAGCGATTGCCGCCTCGGCCCGCACCGGCAAGATCGGTGACGGCAAGATCTTCGTCCTCGACCTTGAGCGCGCCTTACGAATCCGCACCGGTGAGACGGATGGGTCGGCACTGTGACCCGTCATAAGCCGCGATCCGTGGCGCGGGCAGGTTCTTCTGCCAGTCATCTTTCCCCTACCCCACCGCTCGTTTCCATGCCCCTGACCCCACAGCCCGCCTTTACATCCCCTACCCCACCCATCGGGAGAAGCCTGATCATGACACCCTGGATGCGCGGCGCCGTTCTGGCCGCCCCAATGCTGACACTGGCCGCGCTGCCGGCGCTGGCAGCCGATGAGCCGAAGCTCGATGCCGGCAACACCGCCTGGATGCTGATCGCCACCTGCCTGGTGTTGATGATGAGCATCCCCGGCGTTGCGTTGTTCTATGCGGGCATGGTGCGCAAGAAGACCGTGCTGGCCACCATGATGCAGTCCTTTTTCGTGGCAGCGCTGATCGCCGTCACCTGGATGGTGGCGGGCTATTCCATCGCCTTTGGCAATGGCGGGCTTTTCTTTGGTGATTTCTCCAAGGTCATGCTCTCGGGCATCGCATGGAACGAGCCCTTCATCCTGGGCGCCGGCATGACCGGAACCCCCGACCCGACGGTGGCGACGACCATCCCGGAGACGGTCTTCTTCATGTTCCAGATGGCCTTTGCCATCATCACCGCCGCCCTGATCTTCGGCGCCGTGGCTGATCGGATGAAGTTCAGCGCGGTTTGCCTGTTCATCGTGCCATGGTCGCTGCTGGTCTATTCACCGATCGCGCATGCCGTATGGCATCCGGCCGGCATCATCTGGGCCTGGGGCGCGCTGGACTTCGCCGGCGGCACCGTGGTGCACATCAATGCGGGTGTGGCCGGCCTGGTGGCCTGCCTCGTGCTCGGCAAGCGGGTGGGCTACGGGACGGACAATATGTCGCCCCATAATCTCGGCCTGGCCATGATTGGTGCTTCGCTGCTCTGGGTGGGCTGGTTTGGCTTCAATGCCGGCTCCTCGCTGGCGGCGGATGGCCGTGCGGGCATGGCGATGCTGGTGACCATGGTGGCCGCCGCCATGGGCACCATCACCTGGGTCTTTGCCGAATGGGCCATGAAGGGCAAGCCTTCGGCCCTGGGCGCGATCTCTGGCGCGGTGGCCGGGCTTGTGGCCATCACCCCGGCCTCGGGCTGGGTTTTCCCGGGTGCCGCGCTGGTCATTGGCGGCGCTGCCGGCATCATCTGCTTCTGGGCCTCGACCGCGCTCAAGAAGGCGCTCGGCTATGATGACAGCCTGGATGCCTTTGGCGTGCATGGCGT
This sequence comes from Acetobacteraceae bacterium, assembly GCA_947462945.1. Lineage (GTDB taxonomy): Bacteria > Pseudomonadota > Alphaproteobacteria > Acetobacterales > Acetobacteraceae > Roseococcus. The sequence goes on along the minus strand of CANHTE010000183.1, from coordinate 1,481 downwards.
GGGTGGCATTGTGGGCGCGCTGCTCACCGGCGTCTTCGCCTATGGCATGCTCTACAAGACCGATGATGCCGAGGCGGCGCTGGCCTATTCGGGCATCCTCTACGGCAACCCGGACATGCTCTGGGTCCAGGCCAAGTCGGTGCTGGCAACCATGGCCTATTCGGCCGTGGCCACCTTCATCCTGCTGAAGATCGTAGACGCCATGGTTGGCCTGCGCGTCTCCGAGGAAGAGGAGCGCGAAGGGCTCGACGTGACGCAGCATGGCGAGCGGTTGGGGTAAGGCCCACTCTCCCGGTGGGAGGCAAAGAGCGTCGGGGGCAACCCCGGCGCTTTTTTCATGCGCCGCCGCAGGATCAGCTTGACCCGGCACGGCACTTTTCCCTTCACTGCCGCATGCGCGATCTGACGACGGCGCCGCGTGGCGACGAGGACACATTGTGGGCGGTGGTGGCGACGGTAGGCCGCGCCAACCGCGTGGCCGAAATCTTTCGCAGCCGGGCCGCCGCCCTGGAGGATCGGGCCTGGCGCGCACAACAGGTGCGCGCCTATGCGGATTTCCTGGAACGCTCGAAGCAGCCCTTGCCGCATTATTCCGTGGCGCCCATCCGACGCTCCGACTTGCCCCGGAGATGGACGCCTTTGCCGGCACTGGGATTTTTGCGGGGTGAGTTTGTTTAAGCGCGGCGTCGGGGCACGTGTTTACCCGCGAGGAACGGTTGCAACCGCCCAGGCCCGCTAGGTGTTTGATCCCGGATTTTGATGGTGCAGTCTTCTCCCGGGAATGGAAGGATGCGCTACGGGTCAAATTCTCCACGGGTGCGCCACAACGACAGAGGCGGTCCGTCGCGCGATCGACTGCGCGTTCGGCTCGAACTCACGCGCAAGGTCCTGCGGGGTTCGTCCCAACCGGACCCACCCAACCATCTGCCGCCGGAACTCCGGCCGGTAGGGCACTCTGAACATGGGCATCTCGAGCACATCCGCCTCAAGCTTCGGGGTGTCCAGCAAACCGGGTCAACTTCAACTTCAGAGAGCGGATCGCGCGAAGCGTCGCGGCGCGGTCGAAGCCGTCCTTGCCGACCGGGACGAAAAGAACGGAATTGGGGGGCTCAACCCGCAAGTGCTCCGCGGCTTCGCCAAGCGTCTCAACGCGACGGACCTGCCAAGTGGCAGCCCGCACAAAACATGCGTTGTGTCGGCCGGGCAAGCATCCAGTCTCATCAACCAGGAGGACCGAAAGTCGCACCTCGGCGGTCTGCCGCTCCATCATTGCGCGAGGCTCTCTTGCGTCGCGATCGAGCCGGTACGCCTTGGGTCATGCACCAGTCAGGCGCCGTGCAATAACAAGACGTCCAGCACGCCGATGATGAGACGGTCACGCAATGTGATATCGAGAGGCGCCCGGGTTTGCTTTACGACCTGGGTCATCTCCAGGTCCGCAGTGGACAGTGTTACACCAAGCACCTCAGATGGCTCCGCTT
>CANHTE010000182.1 GCA_947462945.1 Acetobacteraceae bacterium | reverse complement strand
GAGCGATCACGGCGCCGAGGTCATCAAGCTTGAACCACCCCAGGGCGATGAAGTGCGCGATTGGGGCCCCCCGTTCAACGCGGATGGCGATGCCAGCTATTTCATCGGCGTGAACCGCAACAAGCGCAGCGTGGGGCTCGACCTCTCCAAGCCCGAGGGGCGTGAGGTGCTGCTGCGTCTGCTCGAAGGCGCGGATATCCTGGTCGAGAACTTCAAGCCGGGCAGCATGGAGAAATGGGGCCTGGGCTATGAGGCGGTGCTGTCCCAGCGCTTCCCGCGCCTGATCCATTGCCGCGTTTCCGGGTTTGGCGCCACCGGGCCGCTGGGAGGCTTTCCGGGCTATGACGCCATTCTGCAAGCCATGGTGGGCCTCATGTCCATCAACGGCACGGAGGATAGCGGGCCGACGCGCCTGGGCACGCCCATCGTGGATATCGCCACCGGCCTGTTCAGCGCCATCGCCATCCTGATGGCGGTGGTCGAGCGGGAAAAATCCGGCCAGGGGCAATATTGCGACATGACGTTGCATGATTGCGGCATGGCGCTGCTGCACCCGCATGCGGCCAATTATTTCCTGAACGGCAAGCGCCCCATCGCCACCGGCAATCCGCACCCCAATTTGGCGCCCTACGCCAAGTTCACGACGAAGACCTGTGAGATTTTCGTGGGCTGCGGCAATGACCCGACCTTCCGGAAATTCTGCGCCTTCCTGGGCCTGGATGGCCTGGGCACGGACCCACGCTTCGCCACCAATGGGCAGCGCGTGATCAGCAAGCCGGCCCTGACGGAAATCCTCAATGCGCGCTTCGCGGGGGAGGATGGGCATGATCTCTGCCAGCGCATGCTGGCCGCAGGCCTGCCGGCCGGGCCGGTGCTGGGCGTGGATGAGGCGATGGCCGCAGCCCATACCGCGCATCGCAACATGGTCACGAAGAAGGACGGCTTCGTCGGGCTCGGCACGCCGATCAAGCTGAGCCGCACGCCAGGTGGCACCCGCGCAGCACCCCCCCGATTTGGCCAGCACACGCAGGAGGTCCTGGCACGGCTGGGGTTCTCGGCCGAGGAGATCAGCAAGCTGCATGAAGCCGGTGTGCTGGTGGAAAAGCGCCGCAAGTGAGCGGCCGCGCATGACACTCGCCGAAATCCGCGAGGCGGATGCCCCGCCCGAAGTGGCCGCCATCTATGGCCATTTGCGGGCGGGTTATGGCCTGCCGCTGGTGAACCTGATCTGGCGGCACTTCGCGACGCTGCCCGGAATATTGCCCTGGGCGTGGGAGAGTGTGGCCCCCGCACTGCCGCTGCTTCCGGCGGCGACGAAACGTCTGCAAACGGCGCTGGAGCCCCTGCCAAGCCTTCCCCTGAGTGCCGAGGCAGCGGCCCTGGCGCGGCTGTATAATCGCGGCAATCTCAGCAACCTGATTGTCCTGACCGCATTGCTGCGCGGCAAGCAGGGTCAGGGCAGCGCGACCTCCGGCGCATTGCCCACCATGCTGCCGGCCCCGGCCCCCCTGCCGCGGCTTGATGCCCTCTCCGACAAGGCCCGGCGCGAGGTCCTGGCCCTGGCCGGGCTCCATGGGCACGCGGATGGCGTCATCCCCACGCTGTATCTGCATCTGGCGCAATGGCCGGCCTTGCTGGCGCCGCTCTACATGTCCCTCTCGCCGCTGATGGCCACGGGGCGCATCGCCCGCCTGCGCGAAATGGCGGTGGCCGCTGCGAATCACGAGGCAGAGGCGTTGCGGCCGTATCTGGCCGCGGTGCCTGCCCCGCCGAACCGGGACATGGCCGAGGCTGCGCTGCGGCCCTTCGTCACCCGCGTCATTCCGGAGATGGTCCCGATTGGGCTGATACTGGGCGGCCAAACCCCGTGAGGCACGACCTGGGCCTCATATATGTGGCATTTAGGCAACAATAATATCACTTCGCATTAAATGTCTCATTCATGGATTGCGAAGCGGTGCATGCTTCTTCAAGGCTCTCGCATGTAATTTTGCGGAGAGTGAAACATGCCTCGTCGTCTCCTTTATGCCGGCCTTGCGGTGGCTTGGGTGGCATTCGCCCCTGGCGCACGGGCGCAGCTTATCCAGGTGACAGCCACGGTGGGCGGCGTGACCCAGGTGCTGAACTTCAGCAGCCTCGACGCGGCGCTGGCGCAATTGACGGGCGCCAACCTGGCGGCGACCTTCCCAGCCTATGTCGAAGGATCGGCGGTTCAGTCCTCGGTCAATTTCAACGGTGCGGCTTTCAATGTGGTTGTGCCGCAGGGCACCACCATCCCCATTGTGCAGGACCCCGCCTCTGGCCGGGCCGTCGCCTTCCCGAATACCACCAGCACGGCGGCTGTCGCCAATGTGCGCGCCTTCTTCCAGGGCCAGCCCAATAGCGGCGTGCCGGTTTCACAGCTGCCAGCTTCGGTTCAAGCCGCGCTCCCTGCGACCATTCGCAATGCGCCGACCCTGGCGCCGTCGCAAATCCTGCAGAGCGCGGTCGCGATTGGCCTGTCGGACCCGGTGGCGGGCAACCCCATGTCGCTGCTGCCGATGATGGCCGCTGCGGACTACCTGGCTGCCTCCGCCCCTTCGGGCGGCATGCTCGGCCTCAATCAGCCGCGCAGCGGGGGCTGGCGCGTCAGTGTCGGCGTGAATGTGAACCTCGCGACCTCCAGCAGCGCTGAATCGCAGAGCATTTCCGCGCCGCTGCGCGCTTCCTACTACATCCCCCGCAGTGCCACCGAAATCTTCCTCGATGCGCCCATCGGCTGGGTGAGCATCAGCAGCGTGGACCTGTTCCAGGGCTCTGCCGGCCTTGGTGTGCGGCAGCGGGTGCTGAGCGGCACGGGGTATGAATGGAACGTCACTGGCGGCATGCGCTGGGGAATCGCCGGGTCCGAGGCCTATGGCCGGGGGTCGGCCGCCGCCGGCGGGTCGCTCAGCAGTGACCTCCGCCTCGCCTTGCCCGCAAGCTACACCCTCGCCATCACCAATACCTTCGCCTACTACCAGACGGAGGAAGTGAATTTTGGCGGCGGCGCGGTCCGATATGACCTGCAGAACCAGTTCTATCGCAACGGCTTCACCATCGCCCGCCCCATCGGACAGACCGCGGGCGGCCTTCCCCTCCAGGGTGGCCTGAGCTTCGTGCAGACCAACATCACAGGCGATCGTTCGCGCGTGGACAACTGGCAGGAATATGGCGCGATGATCGCCATGGGTGGCAGCCTCCCCAGCCGTTTCCACGCCACCTATCTCAACGGCAATAATGGCTTCCAGGGTGTGCGCTTCGGTTTTTCCACCGCGTTCTGAGCCTCACCATACGGCCCGTCACTGCGGTGGCGGGCCGGCACCAAAGCCTGGGGATCAAGGCCCCTCAGGATGGCCCGCCGATTTTAAGCCAGTTGCGGGCGAAATCCTCCTGGGCGGCGGTCTCCACGGCGCGGGCGTCATGGGAAGCCCGCACCCATGCCACAGGGTCCCCCGTCACGCCGCATTCCGCCGCCAGGCAGGCCAGCACGGTCCCCGTCCGGCCCAGGCCGGCCCGGCAACCCACATAGAACAGGCGCTTCGGCTCGGCCGCCATGGCGGCAAGCAAGGCATCGAGCGTGGCGCGAAGCTGCTTCGGCTCGGGCAGGCCAAAATCCTGGATATCGAGTGTCAGGCTGGCCTGGGCGCGGTTGGGCGCCTCGGGGTCCAGGCACAGGCCGAAAGCCCCTTCCGGCATGGCCGTGAAAGGACCGGCCGCGAATTTGCAGCCCGCGATCCTCACAGGCCGGGCTGGGGGACGGCTTCCGGCTGGACTTCCCGCATGGCCTCCGCCTCCCGCTTCAGCCGGGTATAGGAGCGGGCGGAGAAATACAGCATGCCGAAATACATCAACCCGCCCAATGAAAGCGCGGCCCAGGGCTCAGTTACCAGTACGGCGATATAGGCGCCTGTGCCCAGCAACAGCGGCAGCACCATCTGCGAGGGGACCTTGAAGTTCTTGAAGGACCAGGATGGCAGCGTGCTCACCATCAAACCGCCCACCAGGAACAGCATGGCCGCGCTGAAGATCGGGTGCCGCACCGCCTCGGCCAGGCCGCCCCACCCCCATTCGGCGAAGCCAAGCGAGGCGAAGAGCGGCAGAAGGGCCAGCCCCGCCCCGGCCGGGGCCGGAACGCCCGTGAAGAAGTTGTAAGCGTAGGACGGCTTCACGACAGGCACGGCGCCCGGCTCGGCAATGCTCGCCGCATTGAACCGCGCCAGCCGCAAGGCGCTGCACACGGCGAACATGGTGCAGGGAATGAAGCCGATCGGCCCGACATTTTGCAGCGTCCAGAGATACAGGATCAGTCCCGGCGCCACGCCGAAGCACAAAAAGTCGCTCAGACTGTCGAACTCGGCGCCGAAGCGCGAGGTTCCCTTGAGCAGCCGGGCAATCCGCCCATCCAGCCCGTCAATCACCCCGGCCGCCACGATGAAGGCGGCGGCCTGCGCGAAGCGGCCCTCCAGCCCGAAACGAATGGCCACCAGGCCGGCGCAAAGCCCCATCATGGTCAGCAGATTGGGAATCAGCCGGTTGAAGGAGGGCCCGCGATAACGCGGCCGTGCCCGCGGGGCCTGGAAGCGGCGCAGGCGCCCCCTGAGCCCGGGCCGTGTCACGAAAGCTCTGCCAGGATGGATTCACCGCCGATCATGGTCTGGCCCACCAGGACCAGCGGCTTCACGCCCTCCGGCAGATAGACAT
>CANHTE010000181.1 GCA_947462945.1 Acetobacteraceae bacterium | reverse complement strand
GCGCCTGGGTGATGTTCGCCCTGGTGCGCGAAGAGGAGTGGGTGACCCTGTGCCGGCAGCTCGGCCGCGAGGATCTGCTGACCGACCCGCGCTTCACCGATTTCAAGACGCGCTTCGCGAACAAGCCCGCCCTGGTCGCCATCCTGCGCGAGGTATTCCTGACGCAGGACGCCGCGCATTGGGTCGCGCTGCTGCAAGCCGCCCGCTTGCTGTGTGACCGCGTGAACACCCCGCTCGAATTCCTGGCGGACCCGCATGTGCAGGCGGTGCGCGCGGCCCCCCTGCTGCAACAGCCCGAACTGGGCAGTCTGCCTTTTCCTGCGATCCCCGGCTTCGGCGCCTGGGAAGAACCCGCCCCGGCCTTGGGCGAGGATACCGAGGCCCTGCTGGCCGAATGGGAGTTTTGACGATGGTGATGGACGCACAGGGAAATCGCGCAAGCTTCGCTTCCGACGAAGCGGCCCGCGCCTTTGACCACATGGTGGAAGGCTTTCTGAAATACCGGCTGGACACGCCGCTGCGGCTGAAGGCGGTGCTGCAACTGGATGCCGAGGCGCCATTGCCGCAGATGATGAAGGCGGGTTTCGCCATGCTGGCCTACAAGGCGGCACATGTGCCCGCCGCCCGCGCCGCGCTGGACCAGGCCCGCAAGCTTGGCGGCAATGGGCGGGAGAAGATGCATCTGGCGGCCCTGGATGCATGGGCCGAGGGCGGGCAGGACCGCGCCATCGCCATCTGGGAGCGCATCATCGCGGAACACCCGCGCGACATCCTGGCCTTCCGCTTCCACCATTTCGCCGCCTTCTGGATGGGCAAGGCACCGGCCATGCTCAGCGCCGTCGAGGGCATCATGCCGCATTGGGAGGGGGATGTGCCGGGCTATGGCTCCGTCCTCGCCTGCCGCGCTTTCGCCAATGAGGAGGCGGGCAACCTGCTCATCGCCGAACATGCGGGGCGTGAGGCGATCCGGCGGGATCCGGCCGATCTCTGGGCGGCGCATGCGGTGGCCCATGTGCTGGAAATGCAGGGCCGCCGGGCCGAGGGCATCGCCTGGATCACCGGCCTCACCCCCCATTTCGCGGGCGGCAACAACCTGATGCACCACATCTTCTGGCATCAGGCGATGTTCCATCTGGAGCGCCGCGAGCATGCGCAGGTGCTGCACCTCTACGACACCGCCTTTCGCAACCTGGAGAGCCCGGTGACGCAGATGCAGCCCGATCTCTACATTGATTGCCAGAATGCCGCCTCTATGTTGTTCCGGCTGGAGCGCCAGGGGGTGGATGTCGGCGCCCGCTGGGATGAATTGGCCGAGAAGGCCGAGGCCCGCATCGGCGATTGCCTCTCGGCCTTCACCCTGCCGCATTGGATGATGGCGCTCTGCGCCACCAGCCGATTCGAGGCCGCCGAGCGCATGCTGGTGGCGATGCGCGAATATGCCGCTGGCGGGGTTGGCGAGAACGCCCGGGTGGTGCGGGAGGCGGCGCTGCCCTGCTGCGAGGCCCTGCTGCTGCGCGCCAAGGGCGAGCCTGCGGCGGCGGTGGCCATCATGCGCCCCGCTCTGGGCGGGATGCACGAACTCGGCGGCAGCCATGCCCAGCAGGACGTCCTGGAGCAGTTGTTCCTGGATTGCGCGATGGCCGCGGGTCTCGCCGCCGATTCGGATTTGCTGCTGGAGCGGGTCACCGGGCGATGGCCAACACCCCCTGAACGGCGGGCCGGCTATGCACAAGCGGCGAGAGTCAGCCGTGGTTAGGCGTTCATCCCTGTAAAGATTGCGTTCCACTCTGCGGAATTTCATCCGAAGGCCTCGCTCCTGAGTGCGATGTGGTCGATTTCCGGGTGCAGCCGGCGCAAATGATACTCGCTACATCATGCCAAAGACGTGTATGACTGATCATGATATTGGGATGCATGCCGCCAGTGGGTGGGCCTGCCCCAACTCAAGAAGGGGTCTTCGCCGTTGCCAGGCATGAAGTGGATTTGCCGCCCTCCGCGGCTTGCGTTGCCGTCATGGGGGCTGCTGCTGGCCCTGCTGCCGGCTTGTGACATGCGCGTGCCGGATATGGGGTCCATCCTGCCCAGCTTTTCTTCGGATGCCGCCGCAGGCCCGGCGGCTGCGCCGCTGGTGGCGGTGCCGCGCGGCGCCGATGCCCTGGGCAATTTCGCGATGACGGCGCAGCCCGGCTCGGTTGGCTCCGTCCATGGTGAGCAGGCGCGGTTGAAGCGGGCCTATCATTCGGCCAGTGGCCGGGAATGCCGCGAGGTGATCCTCGGCCTCGGCCAACAGGAGCGCAGTGCGGTGGCCTGCCGTGACGCCGGGGGCCATTTCGTCTCCTCCCTGCCTTTGCTGCGCGGCAGCCTGAGATAAGGCCCCCCGATGCTCGACATCCAGCGTGAGCCGCGCATGAGCGAGGCCATCCAGGCGCGCTTGCGCGTGATGGTTGCGCTGATGATCCGTGAGCTGCACACCCGCTTCGGGCGCGAAAACCTGGGCTATGTCTGGCTTTTCGTGGAGCCGGCCATGCTCGGCCTGGGCGTTGCCGTCTGGCAATGGCTGGTTCAGGGCAGTGCCGCGATGCCCGGGGATCTGAACAAGTTCAGCTTCTTCCTGGTGGGCTATATCCTGTTCTACCTGTTCCGCACGCTGATCAGCCGATCACCCACCGGCGTGGCGGCGAATTTCCAGCTGCTCTACCACTCCCGCGTCACCATCGAGGCGGTGATGTGGGCGCGCAGCGTTCTCGACACGGCGGCCGTCGCCGTCTGCGTCGTTGTCTTCATCGTGCTGATCGGAATCAGCTTCGGCGATTGGCCGGCCGATCCGCTGCAGATGATGCTGGGCGTGGCATTGATGGGGCTGCTGGCCCACGGGCTGGGCCTGATCTTCCTGTCCTGCACCGCCGTCAGCCCGGGCATCACGGACCGCCTGGTACATCCCTTCACCTATCTGTCCATCCCGTTTTCCGGAATGTTCTACATGGCCTGGTGGCTGCCCGGCAGCTTTCAGGACGTGCTGCTGTGGTTTCCCTTGCTGCACATCATGGAGTTCGTGCGTGAGGGGCAGTTCGGCCGCCGTGTCCCCGTCACGTATGACCTTGTCTACCTCCTGTGCTGGATCTTCGCGCTGAATTTCATCGGCCTTGTCGCCCTCAAGGCCGCCAAGCCGCGGCTGGAGGGCTGAGGGCCGGCCATGCTGCAACTTGAGGGCGTCTCCAAAAGCTTCACCAAGAACGGCTTCACGCGTGAGGTGCTGTCCGACATCAACGCCACCTTCCTGCCGGGCGATGCCGTGGGCATCCTGGGGCGCAACGGCGCGGGCAAAAGCACGCTGATGCGCATCCTGGCCGGCGTGGAACACCCGACGCGCGGGCGCGTGCACCGCCGGATGAGCATTTCCTGGCCCATGGGCTATGACGCGGCGGTCCATAACGCGCTGACCGGCGCGGACAACAGCCGCTTCATCGCGCGGCTCTACAACCGCCCTGTCGGATGGGTGGAGAGCTTCGTGCAGGAATTCTCCGAAATCGGCGATGAGTTCCGCCAGCCCGTCAAGAACTACTCGGCCGGCATGAAGGCGCGGCTGATCTTCGCGCTCTCGATGGCCGTCGATTTCGATTGCTACCTGATCGACGAAGTCATCGCCGCAGGTGACGCGCGCTTCGCCGACAGATGCCGCCAGGCGCTGCTGGCCCGCCGCGGACGCAGCGCCCTGATCCTGGTGTCACACCAGATGGATACGGTCCGCTCGCTCTGTTCGCACGCTGCAACCCTGAATGAAGGGAGGCTGACATTCCATGAAGATCTGGACCAGGCTTTCGCCGAATACCAGCAACTCTGACGCATCCGCGCGCCCGGGCACGGCATCGCCGCGCCAGATGACCGGGTCGCGTTTCGCCGAAGCTCCTCGGGGCCAGTCCGTGAAGCAGACTGGCTTCCGCGCGCCGCCCGGGCGGGCTGATCATTCGGTGGCGGAGCGTTTCGGGGGGCGCCCCATCGGTGCAGTTGGCGGCCAGCGGGAGGCACGACGTTCATGGCGCGAGTGGATGGTGGAACACCCCTTTTTCATGTGGGTCATCCTCCCTTCACTCCTGGCGGCGCTTTATCTCTTTCTCATCGCGGCGCCGCAATATGTGAGCGAGGCGCGTTTCACGGTGCGCGCCCAAATCCCGCGTGCCGCTGCCAATGGCTTGGGCGGGGAGATGCTTGGCTCCGCCGGCTTCATGACCTCTCCCGAGAACATCACCAGCGTGCGGACCTTCCTGCTGTCGCATGACGCGGTGCGCAAAACCCGGGAAAACCTGGATCTGGTGGAGGTGTTCCGCCGCCCCGAAGCTGATCCCCTGTTCCGGCTTTGGTGGGCCAACCCGACGGCGGAACGCCTGCGCTCCTGGTTCCGCTGGCAAGTGACGGTGGAGGTGGACCCGACCACGGGCATCACCGACCTGCGCGCCTGGACCTTCCGCCCGGAAGACAGCCAGGCCCTCTCCGCCCGCCTGCTGGAGATCAGTGAGGAACTGGTCAACGATATGAACATCAAGATCCGCGAAGAAGCCTTGCGTGTGGCACGTGCCGAACTGCGCCGGGCGGAAACCCGCGTGACGGATGCGCGCGTGGCACTGACGCTGTTCCGCCAGCAGGAGCGCGCGGTGGACCCCTCCGCCACCGCAAGCGCGGCCGTGAGCACGATCAGCGCACTGGAAAGCGACATCGCTCGCGCCCG
>CANHTE010000180.1 GCA_947462945.1 Acetobacteraceae bacterium | reverse complement strand
TGGACCCGATGGCGGCGCGGCTGGCGCGGCTGGGCATTCCGCGCGGCCTCGCCTCGATCGTGCTGGTGCTGCTGCTGGTGCTGCTGGGGCTGCTGGCCGTGCTGCTGCTCTATCCGCTCATCATCGCGCAGATCGGCGTGCTGCTGGCCCGCCTGCCCGGCTATATCGCCACCATCAATGCCGGCCTGCGTGACTTCCTGATGTCCCTGGAGGAAGCCGCCGGGCCTGAGATGGTGGATGCGCGGCTGCGTGAACTCATCATCGGCCAGGCGGGTGCCATGGTCAGCTGGCTCGGCACCGCCGCCACGCGGCTGATCGGCGGCGGGTTTGCACTGTTCAACGTGTTTACCCTGGCCATCGTGACGCCTGTGGTCAGCTTCTATCTGCTGCGGGATTGGCCGGGCATCATGGCGCGGATGGAAAGCTGGTTGCCCCGCCGCTCGGCCGGCACGCTGCGGCAATTGGCGCGGGACATGGACCGCGTGCTCTCCGCCTGGTTGCGCGGTCAATTGCTGTGCTGCCTGGTGCTGGGCATCTTCTATGCCTCCGGGCTTTCGCTGATCGGGCTGGAGCTGGGCCTGATGATCGGTCTGATCTCGGGCTTCCTCTCCTTCATTCCCTATGTCGGCTCGCTCACCGGCTTCGCGCTGGCGGTCTTGCTGGCTGTCGGCCAGTGGGGGGACTGGAATGGCGTGCTGATGGTGGTGGGCGTCTTCATCCTGGGCCAGATTCTGGAGGCCTATATCATTTATCCCCGGCTGATCGGGGACCGGGTGGAGTTGCACGCGGTCTGGGTCATCTTCGCGCTATTTGCCGGTGGCGTGGCCTTTGGCTTCCTGGGCGTGCTGCTGGCGGTGCCCATCGCCGCCGCCATGGGGGTGCTGGCGCGGCACTGGCTGCGGCGCTACCTGGAAAGCCCGCTCTACCTCGACCCCCCAAGGACCGGCATATGACGCAACTCGTGCTGCCCATGGAGGCTGCGCCCTCCTTCGCGGCGGCCGATTTCGTGGCCGATGCCAGCAATGAGGAGGCGCTGCGCTGGCTGGCCGCGCCAAGCCTGGGCACCGAGGGGCGCTGGCCCGATGGGCGGCTGCTGCTGGCAGGCCCGCCCGGCACCGGCAAGACGCATCTGCTGCACGCAGCCGCCGCAGCCCAGGGTTGGGCTTTGCTGCGCGGCCCCGATCTGCGGGGCCTGCCGGAGGCGCCGACGCGTGGCGTGGCGCTGGATGAGGCCGATCTGCCGGGGGAAGAAACCGCCCTGCTGCACCTGATGAATGCCTGCGCCGAAGCCCGGCTGCCCTTGCTGATGGCAGCACCCCAGCCGCCCTCACGCTGGCGCGTCGCCCTGGCCGATCTGCGCTCGCGTCTTGCCGCCACCGCCGTGGCCCAGCTGGATGAACCCTCGGATGCGCTGCTCGATGCGCTGCTGGCCAAGCATCAGGCGGACCGGCAATTGCAACTGGACCCTGGCCTGCTGGCCCTGTTGCGGCGTCGCCTGCCCCGCCGCGCGGCGGTCATGGCCGAGGCGGTGGCGCGGCTCGACCGCGCCTCGCTCATCGCCGGGCGGCGGCTGACGCGCGCGGCGGCCCTGGCCGTGGTCGCCCCGCTTTTTGATGATGATTCAGAGACATCTCCGGTCGAACCCGTGCCGCACGGCTCGGCCTTGCTGTAGGAACGCGCCATGTCCAGCGCAGAAGCCATCCCCCTCCCCCAGGCCGGCCCCCAGGCTTCCCCCCTGGACGATCCCAACCGCTTCTTCAACCGAGAGCTCTCCTGGCTCGACTTCAACACACGTGTGCTGGAGGAGGCCGCAAACCCCCAGCACCCGCTGCTGGAACGGCTGCGCTTCGTCGCCATTTCCGGCTCGAACCTCGATGAATTCTATTCCGTGCGCGTGGCGGGCCTGGTCGGCCAGGAGCGTGAAGGTGTGCAAACCCTCACCCCCGATGGGCTTTCGCCCACCCAGCAGCTGGCCGCCATTCAGACGCGCGGGCTGACGCTGATCGAGGGTCAGCAGGAGGCGTGGCGCACCCTGCGCCACTTGCTCCGCCCCGCCGGCTTCGCCGTGCTGGACGCCGAGGAGTTTCAGGCCGCCGACATCGCCTGGCTGGAGCTGTATTTCCAGGAGCGCATCTTCCCGCTGATGACGCCCCTGGCGGTGGACCCGGCCCATCCCTTCCCCTTCATCTCCAACCTCGCACTCTGCATGGTGCTGAAGCTGGTGCGGGAGGAGGATGGCGGCACGATGCGCGCGCTGATCAACCTGCCGCCGCAAGTGGACCGCTTCATCCGCCTGCCCGCCACTTCCGAGGGCGGCATCCGCTTCGCCGTGCTGGAGGATGTGGTGGCGCTGAACCTGCACCACCTCTTTCCCGGCTTCATCCCGGCCGAGCGCGGCTTGTTCCGCCTGATCCGCGATACCGATGTGGAGTTCGAGGAAGAAGCCGAGGATCTGGTCCGCAGCTATGAAACCGCGCTGAAGCGCCGCCGGCGGGGCCGCGCCATCCGCCTCGCCGTGGATGCGCGCATGCCCTCCGACATGATTGACTTCGTGGCTGAGGAACTGGATGCGGACCGCAGCGCCGTCTTTGCCGTGGAAGGGCTGCTGGGTGTGGCCGACCTCAAGGCGCTGATCGTGGATGACCGGCCGGATTTGCTGTTCACGCCCTATGCGCCGCGCTTCCCCGAACGCATTCTGGATTTCGGCGGCGATTGCTTTGCCGCCATCCGCTCGAAGGACATCGTGGTCCATCACCCGTATGAATCCTTCGATGTGGTGGTGCAGTTCCTCCGCCAGGCGGCGCGCGATCCAAACGTGGTCGGCATCAAGCAGACGCTGTACCGCACCAGCCGCGACAGCCCCATCGCCCGCGCCTTGATCGAGGCGGCGGAGGCCGGCAAGTCGGTCACCGCCATGGTGGAGCTGAAGGCGCGCTTCGACGAGGAGCGCAACATCTCCATCGCGCGGGAATTGGAAGCGGCCGGCGTGCAGGTGGTCTACGGCTTCGTGGAGCTCAAGACCCACGCCAAGATCAGCCTGGTCATCCGGCGCGAGGGCGCGAATTTGCGCAGCTACGCCCATTTCGGCACGGGCAATTACCACCCCATCACGGCGCGCATCTACACCGATCTCAGCTTCTTCACGGCTGATCCGGTGCTGACGCGCGATGCCTCGAAGCTGTTCAACTACATGACGGGCTACGCCAGGCCCGATGCGATGGAGCGCCTGGCCTTCGCGCCGCTCACCATCCGCCCCTCGCTGATGGGGCTGATCGAGCAGGAGATCGCCTTCGTCAACGCCGGCAAGCCGGGCGGCATCTGGCTGAAGATGAACAGCCTGGTAGACCGTGATCTGATTGACGCGCTCTACCGCGCCAGCCAGGCGGGCGTGCGCATCGAGTGCGTGGTGCGCGGCATTTGCTGCCTGCGCCCGGGGGTGCCGGGGCTTTCGGAGAATATCCGGGTCAAGAGCATCGTCGGCCGCTTCCTGGAGCACAGCCGCATCTACTGCTTCGGCAATGGCCACCGCCTGCCGTCCCGCCGCGCGCGGGTGTTCATCTCCAGCGCGGATTGGATGGCGCGCAACATGGACTGGCGGGTCGAGACCATGGTGCCCGTGGAAAACGCCACGGTGCATGCCCAGGTGCTGGACCAGATCATGGTGGTGAATTTGCGGGATGCCGCGCAAAGCTGGGATCTGGAGGCCGATGGCGCCTGGCGCCGCCGCACGCCGGACCCCCGGCAATTCTCGGCCCATGAGTATTTCATGACCAACCCTTCCCTCTCCGGCCGGGGCAGCGCATTGAATGCGCCGCCGCCGCGCCCCTCTGGCCGCCGCGCCAAGACGGACCGACTGCATCAGGATTGAATCATGGCGTCCTCGCCCCCGCATCCGCCCCGTTTCGGCGTGGTGGACCTTGGCTCCAACTCCGTTCGGCTCGTGGTGTATCAAGGTTTCCTGCGCAATCCGCATGCGATCTTCAACGAGAAGGCCGTGCTCGGCCTGGGGCGTGGGCTGCACGCCACGGGCCTGCTGAACGAGGAAGCGGCGGCGCAGACGCTGACCGTGCTCGGCCGCTACCACGCGCTGGCGCGCGGCATGGGGGCGGAGCCGGTGGAGGTGCTGGCCACGGCTGCGGTGCGCGATGCCAGCAATGGCGCGGCCTTCATGGCGGGGCTGGCAAAGGTGATGCCGGGCGCGCGCGTCACCGTGCTTTCGGGTGATGAGGAAGCGCGGCTTTCGGCCCAGGGGCTACTGCTGGGCGTGCCCCTGGCCGATGGCGTGCTGGGCGATCTGGGCGGCGGCTCCCTCGAATTGGTGCGGCTGGTGCAGGGCCGCATCATGGAGACCATCTCCCTGCCCATCGGCACGATTCGCCTGGCGGAGCGTGCGGAAGGCGACGTCGCTCGCGCGCGCAGCATTGTGGAGGCGGAACTCAAGCGCGTGCCATGGCTGGGCGCCAGCGCGGTGAAGGATCTTTTCCTGGTGGGCGGGACCTTCCGCGCCATGGCGCGCATCCATATCGCGCAGACCGGCTACCCGCTCTCCATCGTGCATCACTATGCCATCCGGCGCGAGGAAGCGCGGGATTTGGCGGGCGTGGTGATGAGTGCACCGCGCAAATCGCTGGAGCGCATGCCCGCCGCCCCCACCAAGCGCGTGGGCGACATGCCCTTCGCCGCCGTGGTGATGCGCCGATTGTTGCGCGCCTCGGGCGCAGCCCGC
>CANHTE010000179.1 GCA_947462945.1 Acetobacteraceae bacterium | reverse complement strand
TTGGCTTCGTCTTCCAGCGCTTCAACCTGTTTCCGCATCTGACTGCCGCGCAAAACGTCGCGCTTGGCCCGCGCCGTGTTCTGGGCATTCCTCGCGACCAGGCCGAGGCGCGGGCGGTGGTGGAACTCACCCGGCTTGGACTTGCGGATCACGTCCACAAGCGGCCGGGGCAGCTTTCGGGCGGGCAGCAGCAGCGCGTCGCCATTGCGCGCGCGCTGGCCATGGACCCCCGCGTGATCCTGTTCGACGAACCGACCTCGGCACTCGACCCGGAGCTGGTGCAGGAAGTGCTGGACGCGATGCGCGCCCTGGCGGCCGAGGGCATGACCATGGTCGTTGTCACGCATGAGATGCGCTTCGCCCGCAGCGTGGCACATCGCGCGGTCTTCATGGCGGATGGGCGCATCGCGGAGCAAGGCCCGCCCGATCAACTCTTCGGCGCACCGCGTGACGAGCGGCTGCAACGCTTCCTCCGCCATCTGGAGCCTCATCGTGATGTTTGATTTGCTGATCGAGGGCATCACCCTCATCCCCCGCGCCTTTGCGGCCCCCATCGAGAAGGCCGCACTTGGCATCAAGGATGCGCGCTTCACCTTCGTGGGCGCCGCCGCCGACCTGCCACCGGAGGCCACGGCCATGCGGCATCTCAGGCTGAACGGGCATCTGGTGATCCCCGGCATGGTGAATGTGCATACCCACACCATTCTCTCCATGGTGCGCGGCGTGGCCGAGGATATGGGCTTCGCGCCCGCCTATACGCCAGGCGTGCCACAGGGCCACATGGTGCGCGAGGATGAGGCCGTGGCACTCGCCCGCCTCGGCGCGCTGGAGGCGATGCTGGCGGGCTCCACGCTCATCAACGACACCTATGTCCATACCGACATCACGCTGCCGGCCATGGCCGAACTCGGCCTGCGGGTGTTTTCCTGCAACCGCATTCACGATGCGGATTTCTCCGGCATCGCGAGTGGCCGTTGGGTGCATCACCAGGCGATTGGGGAGGCGACGCTCAATCAGGCACTTGGCATTGCTCAACGCTTCCATGGCAAGCCCGATGCGCGGACCGGCGTGCAGCTCGCGGCCCATGCGCCGGACACCTGCTCCACACCCTTTCTGCGTGAAGTGGGAGAGACGGCGCGGCGCACCGGCCTGCGCGTGCAGACCCATCTCAGCCAGAGCAAGGTGGAAGTCGCGCGCATCCGCGAGCGTGACGGCTGCTCACCGCCCGAATTGCTGGAGGAGGTGGGGCTGCTGAATGACCGCCTGGTGGCGGCGCATTGCATTCATCTCAGTGATGGCGACATCGCCCGCATCGGCGCCGCCCGCGTCTTTGTGGCCCATATCCCCAAGGGGAACGCGACGGGCGGCACCATCGCGCCCACGCGCAAGCTGGTGGAGGCCGGTGCGCGGCTGACGCTGGCCACCGACAACATGCACGCCGACATGGTGGAAATCCTGCGCTGGGGGCTGTGCATGGGCCGTGTGCAGACGGGCCGCGTGGAGGATTCCTGGCAGCCTGAGCACATGCTGCATGCGGCGACCGAAGGCGGCGCTGCCGCGATGGGCATGGAGAGCGAAATCGGCCAGATCGCTTTGGGCTTCCGCGCCGATTGCGTGGCGATTGACCTGCGCCGCCCGCATCTCGTGCCGCATAACGACCCCCTCGGCACGCTGGTGCATACGGGCATGGGGCGCGATGTCAGCCATGTGGTGGTCGAAGGCGAGGTGGTGGTGGAGGATTACCGCCCCACGCGCTGCGATCCGGAGGAAGTGATCCGTGCGGGGGCCGCCGCCTCCGCCGCCTTGTGGGCGCGGGCGCGCGCCAGCCTCTGACGCTGGACGGCGCGGGCCTGGCGCGCTCTGCTGGCCTTCGGTTGAAGGAGACGCCGCGTGCCGCATTGTGACCTGCTGATCGAGGGCGTGACGCTCATCCCCTCCGCGTTCGAGGCGCCGGTGGTCCAGACCAGCATCGCCATCTCCGATGGCCGCTTCGTGGCGGTTTCGTCAGGCATGACGGCAGCGCGGCGGCTGAACTTGGCGGGCCATCTGGCGGTGCCGGGGCTGATCAACACCCACCTGCACAGCGCGCTGGTGATGGTGCGCGGCACAGCCGAGGATATGGGTTTCGCGCCCTCCTACACGAAGGGGGTGCCGCAGGCGCAGATGCTCACGCCGATGGAGGCGGTGGCCCTGGCGCGGCTGGGCGCGCTGGAGGCGCTGCTGGGCGGCTGCACACTGATCAATGACGTCTATGTCCATGCGCGGCACTCCATGCCGGCCATCGCCGATCTCGGCCTGCGCGTCTGGGGCTGCAACCGCTTGCACGATGTCGATTTCGACGCGGTGCTGGAGGGGCGCTGGGAGCATCGTTCGGCCATTGGCGCCGCGATGATCGAGGAGGCGGAGGAGATGATCGCCCGCTTCCACGGGAAGGGGCTGATGGGCATCCAATTGGCTCCGCATGCGCCGGACACCTGCTCCACGCCCTATCTGGCGCAATTGCGGGACCTGGCGGCGCAGCATGATCTGCGGCTGCAAACCCATCTTTGCCAAAGCCCTGCCGAGTTGGCCCGCGTGGCCGAGCGCGAGGGCTGCACGCCGGTCGAGCTTCTGGCGCGGCTCGGCATGTTGCATGACAGGTTGATCGCCGCGCATTGCATCCATGTGACCGAGGCGGATATCGCGGCCCTGGGTGCGGCCGGCGTGCACGTGGCCCACATCCCGAAGAATAATGCGGCGTCCGGCCGATATGCCCCGACGCGCAAGCTGGCGCAGGCGGGTGCGCGCATCACCCTGGCCACTGATAACCGCCATGGCGACATGGTGGAGGCGATGCGCTGGGGCCTTTGCATGGGCCGCATCCAGACCGGCCGCGTGGAGGATTCCTGGCAGCCCGAGCATATGCTGCATGCCGCCACTGAAGCCGGTGCAGCCGCCATGGGGCTGGGCGCGGAGCTTGGCCGCGTGGCGCCGGGCTGGCTCGCCGACCTCACCATCATCAACCTCGGCCGGCCGCATCTGGTGCCGCACAATGATCCGCTGGGCACGCTGGTCCATACCGGCCAGGGGCGGGATGTGAGCCATGTGATCGTGGCTGGCGACATTCTGGTGGAGGATGGCCGCCCCACGCGCTGCGACATGGCGGAGGTGATGCGCGAGGGCGCTGCCGCCGCCGCCGCCGTCTGGGCGCGGGCCGGCGGTTGACGCTGGCGGTCCAACCGGCCGAGTTTGGGCGCACAAGGCCAGGGGGAGATCGGGCATGAAGGCAGCAGTCATTGGGCTCGGCAGCATGGGTGGTGGCGCCGCTGCGAGTGCTTTGCGCGCCGGGCTGGACGTGACGGGCGTGGACCCGAGCGAGGCCGCGCGCACCGCCTTTGGCAATCGCGCCGTGGCGCGGGGCGCTGATCTCGATGCCGGCCAGGCGGCCGTGCTGGTCCTGACGGTGAATGCGGCCCAGGCCGAACGCGCCCTCTACGGGGCCGAAGGCGCGGCGCAGCGCCTGGCGCCGGGGGGCGTTGTCATCTGCTCGGCCACCATGGCGCCGGCCGATGCAAAGCGCCTGGCGGCCGAGGCCGCCGCGCGTGGCCTGCTCTATCTGGATGCCCCCGTTTCGGGCGGCGCGGTCGCTGCGCGTGAGGGGCGAATGACGGTGATGGCCAGCGGCAGCGCTGCCGCCTTCGCTGCCGCCAAACCCGTGCTGGATGCGGTGGCCGGCCAGGTCTGGAATCTGGGGGCCGAGGCCGGGCAGGGGGCGGCCATGAAGGTGGTGCACCAATTGCTGGCCGGCGTGCATATCGCGGCGGCGGCCGAAGCCATGGCGCTGGCGCTGCGTGCGGGCCTGGACCCGCACACGGTCTATGGCGTGGTGAATGGCGCAGCCGGCGCTTCCTGGATGTTCAAGAACCGCATGGCCCATGTGCTGGCGGGCGACGATACGCCACTGAGTGCGGGCGATATCTTCGTGAAGGATCTCGGCCTGGTGGAGGCGATGGCGCGCGAATCCGCTCTCCCTGTTCCGCTCGCTGCCCAGGCCTTGCAGTTGTTTGTGGCGCAGCGGGCCATCGGCCAGGGCGGGCGGGATGATGCCTTCGTGCTGCGCGTCTGGCAGGCCATCGCGGGTTTCGCGCTGCCGGGGGAGGAGGGGGGGGCGGAAGCCCGCAAGCCGGAGGCGTGAAATGAGAACAAATGCGGAAATTATGGCTTGAGTTTTCTGTTTGTTCGTGTTTCTATCTCCTTATGAGCACAACCTTCCCCAGCCATGACAGCCTCCGCATCCCGCCCAAGCCCCGCTTGGCGAAAACCGAGCCCGACGCGGCGAAGCCCCATCTGCAACTGGCGTTTTCCGCCGTTGCCGGCTTTGGCCTCGCCTGGCTGTTCAGTCGCCTGCTTATCGGATGAGGGGCTTGCCGCCGGCTGCATGCTGGCGTGGTCCCGTGCAGGGCGCCTGGGTCTTGTTGATGCTGGCCATCCCGCTCGCCGCGTGTATGACAGGCCGAACCACAGCCGAGGTCGCCGTGGCGCCGGACCCGGTGACCTATCCGCCACCGGCCGAGGCGGCGCGTTATCGCCCTTGGCTGAGTTGGGGGCTCTGAACCCCTGCCCCTCAGCCGCCGGCGTCCTGAGGGCGATCAGCGCAAGGTGAACGAGAGTGGCAAGCTTGCTTCCGCTCTACCCGGCAATTTCGATCCAGACCGGCGCATGGTCCGATGGCTGATCCTCGGCACGGG
>CANHTE010000178.1 GCA_947462945.1 Acetobacteraceae bacterium | reverse complement strand
TATCCTGATCGGCGCGGGTTGCGTGGCCGAGGTGCAGACCAGCGCCGTGACGCTGGGCGAGGCCGGCTTCGCGCCGCGTTTCTCGGCCGCGCTGAAGGCCGGCACGCTGCGCATCCTGGACGCAACCTGCCCAGCCATCCACACCATGCTGCAAGCCACGGAAAAGGGCGTGCCCTTCATGCCGCTGCGCGGGTTGATCGGCAGTGACATCCTGGCCAACCGTCCGGATTGGAAGGTGGTGGAAAGCCCCTTCGGAACCGGCGAGAAAATCACGTTGCTTCCGGCCCTGAACCCTGATGTGGCGGTGTTCCACGCCGTCATGGCCGATAGCGTGGGCAATGTCTGGGTGGGCCGCCGTCGGGAATGCGCCACCATCGCCCATGCCAGCAAGCGCGCTTTGGTGACGGTGGAGCGCGTGGTGGAGGGCAATTTCCTGGAGGATGAGCGGCTTTGCCCCGGCGCCATCAATGCCACTTACATCTCAGCCGTGGCGATTGCCGAGCGCGGCGCGCAGCCGGCCGCCCTGCTCGATGAATACGGCTTCGACACCGAATACGTCCTCGACTACGCCCGCGCCGCCAAGACCGAGGCAGGCTTTGCCGAATGGTGCGCCGAGCATGTCCATGGCGGGCAAGCGGTGGCGGCGGAATGAGCTACCGCACGGAAGAACTCCTCGCCGTCTCCATCGCGCGGCTGATCCGCGCGGTGCCGACATCGCATATCGCCGTCGGCGCAGCCTCGCCCATTCCCGCGGCGGCCTGCTGGCTTTGCGTGAAGCAGGGTGAGCCCCTGCGGCTTTCGCTGCTGCACAAGCGCACCGGCAACCCCTTCACCGATGGCTCGCGCGAGTTGTTTGACCTCACGGGCCAGGGCCGGGTGGATCTGTTCTTCCTGGGTGGCGGACAGATTGACGGCCAGGCCAATCTCAACCTGATCGGCACCGGGGACTGGCCGGGGATGGATGTGCGTTTTCCCGGCAGCTTCGGCTCGGCCTTCATGTATTTCATGGCCGGCCGCACCATCCTGTTCCGTGAGGAGCATAGCCCGCGCGTGCTGGTGGATCGCGTGGCGCATATCTCGGCGCCGGGTGTGTCGGAGCCGGGCGTGTTTCGCCGCGGCCATGCGCAGGCGCTGGTGACCGGGCGTTGCATTTTCCATTTTCATCCGGAGCAGGGGCGCTTCTCGCTCGCCTCCATCCATGCGGGCGAAACGCTGGAAAGCATCCGCGCCATGACCGGCTTTGATTTCGATGTGCCGGAGGGCGTCGGCGAAACCCCCGCGCCCACGGAGGCCGAACTGGCCCTGTTGCGGGGCGCGGTTTGCGACGAGATGCTGGAAACCTACCCGGAGTTCTGCAGCCGCGTCTTCGGCCACGCCCGCGCGGCCTGAGCGGCGCCCCGTCCCTTCCTGGAACAAGCGCCAATGACCTCCCGTTATGACCGCCTGATCGCGGCCTGCGCCGCCCTGCCGCCCACCAGTGTCGCCGTGGTGCATCCCTGTGATGAGACCTCGCTGGAAAGCGCGGTGGCGGCCATGCGCGCGGGCATCATCACGCCCATCCTGGTCGGCCCGCAGGGGAAAATTCGCGCGGCGGCCGAGGCGGCCGGGATTGATCTCGGCACCATCGAGATTGTGGATGCCCCGCATAGTGACGCGGCGGCCGAAATCGCGGTCGGCCTGGTGCGGGAGGGGCGCTGCGAGGCGCTGATGAAGGGCAGCCTGCACACGGATGAACTCATGCGCCCGGTGGTGGCGCGGGACGGGCTGCGCACAAAGCGCCGCGTCAGCCACTGCTTTGTCATGGACGTGCCGGGCCATGGCGATGCGCTCATCATCAGTGACGCCGCCGTGAATATCGCCCCCACGCTCGCGGAGAAGATGGACATCACGCAGAATGCCATTGATCTCGCTCACGCGCTGAAATTCCAGCAGGTGCGCGTGGCCATCCTTTCGGCGATGGAGACGGTGAACCCAGCCGTGCCCAGCACGATCGAGGCGGCGGCACTCTGCAAGATGGCCGATCGCGGGCAGATTACGGGCGCGCTGCTGGATGGGCCGCTGGCGCTGGACAATGCCATTGATCCGCAAGCGGCGGCGATCAAGAAAATCATCTCGCCCGTGGCGGGCCGGGCCAATGTGCTGATCGTGCCGGATCTGGAGGCCGGCAATATGCTGGCGAAAAGCCTGACCTTCCTGGCCGGCGCTGCAGCGGCCGGGATCGTGTTGGGGGCACGGGTGCCGATCATTCTGACCAGCCGGGCGGACAGCCTGGTCACGCGCATTGCCTCCTGCGCCATCGCCGGACTGGTGGCGGCGGAGCGGCGGGCGCAGCTGGCACGCGCCCTGGGGGATTGAGCCATGGCTGAACTCTTCGTCGTGGTGAATGCGGGTTCCTCCAGCATCAAATTCGCGCTGCATGAAATCCGCGCCCCTTTCAAGGCGCGCCGGCGCGGCCTGATCGAGGGTATCGGCACCGCCCCGCATTTGCGGCTGCGTGATGCCAAGGGTGAGACGGTGATGGAGCGGCGCTGGCCGGCCGAAGGCTTCGACCATGCGCGCGCCATCGCCGAGACCATGGCGCTGGGCCCGGAATTGCTGAACGGCGCCACGCTGCTGGGCGCGGGCCATCGGGTGGTGCATGGCGGGCTGGACTTCGCCGGGCCTGTGCGGGTGACGCCCGCTATCCTGGACCGCCTGGCGCTGCTCTCGCCGCTGGCGCCGCTGCACCAGCCGCATAACCTGGCGCCCATCCGCGCCATTGCGGACCTGGCGCCGGACCTGCCGCAAATCGCCTGTTTCGACACGGGCTTTCATCGCAGCCAGGCCGCCGTCACGCAGGAATTTGCGCTGCCGCGCCGCATGACCGAGGCGGGCATCCGGCGCTACGGCTTTCACGGCCTGTCCTATGAATACGTCGCGACGCAATTGGCCGCGCTTGACCCAGCGCTGGCGCATGGGCGCGTCATCGTGGCGCATCTGGGCAATGGGGCGAGCCTCTGCGCCATGCGGGCTGGCCGCAGTGTGGCCAGCACCATGGGGTTCACCGCCGCCGATGGGTTGATGATGGGCACGCGCTGCGGCGCGCTGGACCCCGGCGTGCTGATCCATCTGATGGACACCGAGGGGATAGATGCCCGCGCACTGGAATCGCTGATCTACAAGGAATCCGGCCTGCTGGGCGTCTCCGGCATTTCCTCCGACATGCGCACCCTGCGCGCCTCGCCGGACCCACACGCAGCGGAGGCGGTGGCGCTGTTCGTGCACCGGATCATCCGCGAAATCGGCTCGCTCGCGGCCGCATTGGGGGGGCTGGACGGGCTGATCTTCACGGCCGGCATTGGCGAGAATGACGTGGCGACGCGCGCTGAGGTCTCGGCCGGCTGCGCCTGGCTGGGCCTCACTTTGGATGGGGCGCGCAACGCGGCGGGTGGGCCACGCATCAGCGCCGATGGGGCCCGCCTTTCCGCCTGGGTCGTCCCCACGGATGAGGAAGGGATGATCGCCCGCCACATGGCGGAGGTGCTGGGCTGAACGGCCCGGCTTGCGGCATTTCCCGGCCGCCGGCTTTGGGTTACACCCCGCCTCTGACATCATCAGGGGCAGACTCGCATGGATGGGTATTTCTTCGAGGATTTGTCGGTGGGCCAGAGCGCCAGCTTCGGCAAGACCATCACAGAGGCCGATATCCTGCTCTTCGCCGGGGTCTCGGGCGATACCAATCCGGTGCATATCAATGCCGAGGCGGCGGCGGCCTCCATGTTCAAGGAGCGCATCGCCCATGGGATGCTCTCGGCGAGCCTGATTTCCACGGTGCTGGGCACGCGGCTGCCGGGGGCGGGGACGATTTATCTGGGGCAGAATTTGAAGTTCCGCGCGCCGGTCAAGATCGGCGAGACGGTGACGGCGACGGTCACGGTCACCACGCTGGATGCTGCCAAGAAGCGCGTCACACTGACTACGGTCTGCACCGTGGCCGGCAAGACGGTGATTGATGGTGAAGCCACGGTCATGGTCCCGTCCCGCGCATGAAGCGGGTCTGCGTGTTCTGCGGCGCGCAGCCGGGGTTTGACCCGGTGCATGCCGAATTGGCCGCCGCACTCGGCCGCGCCCTCGCGGCGCGCGGACTGGGCCTTGTGTATGGTGGCGGGAAGGTCGGCCTGATGGGCATTGTCGCCGATGCCGCCCTCCAGGCTGGTGCCGAGGTGATCGGCGTGATCCCGGAGGCGCTGATGGACCGCGAACTTGGCCATGGTGGCGTGACGGATCTGCGCGTTGTGCCCTCGATGCATGTCCGCAAGGCGCTGATGAACGACCTCTCGGATGGCTTCGTGGTGTTGCCGGGCGGGATCGGCACGCTGGAGGAATCGGTCGAAATCCAGTCCTGGGCGCAGCTGGGCATTCACCGCAAGGGCCTGGTTTACCTGGATGTGGATGATTACTGGGCGCCCTTCTTCGCGCTGCTGGACCGCATGTCGGGCGCCGGTTTCGTGCGGCCGGAGCATGCGGGGCTCGCCTTGCGCGCCGCCACGCCCGATGCGGCGCTGGATGCCCTCGCCACCTGGACACCCCCCAGTGTGACCCGCTGGATGACGCAGACCCAGGCATGATCCTCACCGATTGGCGCGAAGTGCCCGAGGCCGCGCGCGGCGCCACCCTGGCGCTGGGCAATCAGGAAGGCGTGCATCTGGGCCATGCGGCGGTGCTGGCGGCTGCGCATCAGGCGCGCC
>CANHTE010000177.1 GCA_947462945.1 Acetobacteraceae bacterium | reverse complement strand
GGACAAGTTGCAGGGGCAAAGCACCAGCAACACCAGCAGCATCAGCCAGGCCGCCGCCATCGAGGCCCTGAACGGCCCGCAGGATTCGGTGGCCGCCATGGGCAAGGTGTTCGAGCGCCGCCGCAACCTGGTGGTGGAAATGCTCAACAAGGCCGAGGGCCTGCGCTGCCACAAGCCCGAAGGCGCCTTCTACGTCTATCCCTCGCTGAACGCCTGCCTGGGCAAGACCAGCCCCGGTGGCCGCAAGCTGGAAACGGATGCGGATTTCGTGGAGGCCCTGCTGGAGGAAGAAGGCGTGGCCGCGGTCCATGGCTCGGCCTTCATGTTCCCCGGGCATTTCCGCATCAGCTACGCGACGGATGACGCGACGCTGGTGGAGGCCTGCACGCGGATTCAGAGGTTTTGTGCAGCTTTGATGTGAAGGCATGGAATTTTATTGACTTTGAGGCGCGCTGAGGATCATCTTCCTTCGTCAAGAGGATAGCTCCGTCCTGCGCCGTATTTGGGCTTTGCTGCGATCCGCCTTCTCAGTCGTCAGGGCCGTGTTGCGCGTGGCACTCCTGTTGGGCGCCACCTGCGTGGTGGCATTGGTTGCCATCTTCCTCGCCGGCCCAGACGATGATGAGGCGTCCGTGATTTTCATTCTCGAAAATCGCGGCACGGAGCCCATTTTCGTCAGCGAATTCCAGGTCCCAGGCCGATTGTGGGGCAGGCGGGATCTGACATTCCATCTTGGCGGGGTCACGCAGCCCGGCCGAGCATTTGCCAAATCCATCCCAGCCCCCGCCGATTTCCCGCCGGGCCGCCAGGAAGCGACCATCGTTTGGAGCCGGGCGCCGTCGGCGGAGCCGGACGCCAGACCGCCCGTCGAGCAAAGGGTGACGGTGCCATTCGATCCGATCTTGCGAAAAACCTGCGATCTCGTTTTTGCCATCAATAACGCGCAACTCGAAGTTGAGCCTTGTCGAAATCCGTATCAACGATTTTGGTTCAATATGGATCTAGATTAGCTCATTTATTTGCCCAAGAGGAGTGCATAACATCCGAAACATTCAAGTATATCCCCTGTGGGGCGAGGGTCCAGCGCATCATTTCGGAGGTCAGTGCCTTTGCCGAAGCAGAAGCGCGGCGCTCACAACTGCCTGGCTGGACCAATGGACCAGCCGATGCGTATCGCCATTTGCTTGTCGTTGGGGAACCTACTCGGAGACTGGGGCCGATCCCCGCCACCGCCATCGGTGAAGTCAATGAGACAGTCAGTTGGTATCAGATGCAGCGCGCGCGGTTCAACGGACGCCCAGTCCTCCCATCGAACCAGCTAGAATCAAGGGCTATGGACCGCCACAACAACTGGAGGGTTGCCCCGGTCATCGGCAGAGCGGCCCAAACCCCAGAAGACGTGATCCAGGGCGCCCGCGCCGCGATTGAGCGCGCCATTCCTCTGGCGGGTTCGGGCGAGAGCAACACCGCGTACTGGCGTCCGATGCGCGAATGGGACAATGACGGGGAGAGCGGAAACTGGCCACATGCCGTCTGGCAAGAACTTACCGGCCAGCCGCACGTTGTCGAATACAGGCGGCAGGCCGGCCTTTCGCCTCAGCCCGAGCCGCCAGCGCGGCCAGTCCCGCCGCCGCCCGAGCTTTTCGAATCTGGCGGTGGCCCGGTCCATGTCCGCCCGCACCAGCGCGACGGCCATCCCGTTCAGGGCCACCAGCGCTCCGCCCCCAGCCGATAGCCTCCATGCGCGCCGCCCCGCTTGCAAATTCACGCGGGAGAGGGCATCTCCCGCGACACTGATTCATCCTGATCGCAAGACATGAGGCAGGCAGCGCCGCTTGGGCGCTGTCCTGCCTTGCCGCATGGAGGCCTGACCGTGGCTCATTCACCGCTCGAGAAGATTCGCAATATCGGCATCACCGCGCATATCGATGCCGGCAAGACCACGACGACCGAGCGCATCCTCTACTACACCGGCAAGAGCCACCGCATCGGCGAAGTCCATGACGGCAACACCACGACCGACTATATGGAGCAGGAGCGCGAGCGGGGCATCACCATCACCTCCGCCGCCGTGACCGCGATGTGGAATGACAACCGCATCAACATCATCGACACCCCCGGCCATATCGACTTCAACATCGAGGTGAACCGCAGCCTGCGCGTGCTCGACGGCGCGATCTTCATCATCGAAGGCGTGGCCGGCGTGCAGCCGCAATCCGAGACCAACTGGCGCCTGGCCGACCGCTATCGCGTGCCGCGCATCATCTTCATCAACAAGCTGGACCGCACCGGCGCCGATTTCTACAAGGCCGCCGAGACCCTGACCGAGAAGCTGGGCATCAACTGGGTCGCCCTGCAATTGCCCATCGGCATCGAGGACCAGCTCAAGGGCGTCGTGGACCTCGTCGAGATGAAGGCGCTGATTTGGGAAGGCGACGAGCTGGGCGCCAAGTACCATGAAGCCCCCATCCCGGCCGACATGGCCGACAAGGTGGCCGAGTATCGCCAGCTCCTGCTCGACACCGCGGTCGGCATTGATGAGACGGCGATGGAAGAATACTTCGCCGATGGCAATGTCTCGGTCGAGACGCTGAAGCGCTGCATCAAGAAGGGCACCATCTCGGGCGAATTCCGCCCCGTGCTCTGCGGCTCGGCCTTCAAGAACAAGGGCGTGCAGCCCCTGCTCGACGCCGTGATCGAATACCTGCCGAGCCCGCTGGACGTGGAGGGCATCAAGGTCGCCCCCGAGGAAGGCCAGGACGAGACGGCCGATCGCCGCGTGATCCCGGTGAAGACGGATGGCCCCTTCGCCGGCCTCGCCTTCAAGATCATCAACGACAAATACGGCAACCTCACCTTCGTGCGCGTCTATTCCGGCGTGCTGCGCCAGGGCGACATGGTCATGAACACGACCAAGGGCCACAAGGAGCGCATCGGCCGCATGTTCCAGATGCACGCCGACAAGCGTGAGGAAATCAAGGAAGTCATCGCCGGCGACATCGCGGCCTTCGTGGGCCTCAAGGACACCGGCACGGGCGACACCCTGGCCAGCCAGGAAGACCCCGTGGTGCTGGAGCGCATGGCCTTCCCCGTGCCCGTGATCGACATCTCGGTCGAGCCCAAGACCAAGGATGCGGTGGAGAAGATGTCCATCGGCCTCGGCAAGCTCGCCGGCGAAGACCCCTCGCTGCGCGTGAAGACCGACCAGGAAACCGGCCAGACCATCCTCTCCGGCATGGGCGAGCTGCACCTGGAAATCATCGTGGATCGCCTGCGCCGCGAATATAACGTGGATTGCAACATCGGCGCGCCGCAGGTGGCCTATCGCGAGACGATCACCAAGGCCCATACCGAGACCTACACCCACAAGAAGCAGTCGGGCGGTTCAGGCCAATACGCCGAGGTGAAGATCATCTTCGAGCCGAAGGAGCGCAACACGGGCATCGAGTTCGTGAACGCGGTGGTCGGCGGCTCTGTGCCGAAGGAATACATCCCGGCGGTGGACAAGGGCATCAAGGTGCAGGCCGATACCGGCGTGCTGGCCGGCTTCCCCACGGTGGACTTCAAGTTCTCCCTGGTGGACGGCAAGTACCATGATGTCGACTCGAGCGCGCTGGCGTTCGAAATCGCCGGCAAGGCCTGCTTCCGCGAAGGCATGAAGAAGGCCGGCCCGGTGATCCTGGAGCCGATCATGGATGTGGAAGTGACCACGCCGCAGGATCACGTGGGTGACGTGGTGGGCGACTTGAACCGCCGCCGTGGCGTGATCCAGAACCAGGACATGGCCGGCACCTCGGTCATTGTCCGGGCGCATGTGCCGCTGAAGGAAATGTTCGGCTATATTTCCAACCTGCGCGGCATGACGAAGGGCCGTGCGTCCTTCTCCATGCAGTTCCACCACTATGACCCCGTGCCGCGCAACGTGGCGGACGAGATCATGAAGGCGGCCGGCTAAGCCTTCCGCACTCCCGATCAGGGCCGGCCAGGGAAACCTGGCCGGCCCTTTTTTTATTCGTCGCTCAACAGGGGCGGCCCGGCCAGCACGCCGCCATCAATCACCATGCTCTGCCCCGTCATGAAGCCCGAGGCGGCGCTGGCCAGGAACACCGCCGCCCCCGCGATTTCATCCGGCTCCCCGATGCGCAGCAGCGGCGTATCCCGCGTGCGCTTCTTCAAATTCACCGGGTCTTCCCACAGCGCGCGCGCGAAATCGGTGCGGACCAGGCCCGGCGCGATGGCATTCACCCGCACGCCCGAGGGGCCCCACTCGGTCGCCAGCGCCCGGGCCAATTGCATGTCCGCCGCCTTGGAGACGCCATAGATGCCCAGCCGTGGCGAGCCCCGGAACCCGCCAATGGAACTGACGATAATGACCGAGCCCGCACCCCGCGCCGCCATGCCCGGAATCGTCATCTGGCACAGCCAGAGATTGCTGCGGACGTTGGAGTTCATGATGCGGTCATAGGACTCGTCCGGAATATCCTGGGACGGGCCGAAATACGGGTTCACGGCCGCGTTGCACACCAGGATATCCACCTGGCCATAGGCGGCGATGGTCGCATCCACCAGCGCCTGCAACTCGGGCTTGCGGCCGATATTGCAGGCCAGGGCCATGGCGGTGCCGCCCTGGTTGGTGATGCCATCCACCACCTCCTGGCAGGCATCGAGCTTGCGGCTGCTCACCACCACCCGGGCGCCGTGCTGGGCCAGGCGCTCGCAAATGGCGCGGCCAATGC
>CANHTE010000176.1 GCA_947462945.1 Acetobacteraceae bacterium | reverse complement strand
CGGCCGGCGGCGGCCAGGGCATCCACTACATTGGTGGTCTGCACCAGGCTCGGCGGGGCCAGCTGGGCCAGGGCCGGCGCGGCAAGGAGCGTGGCGCAAGCGCCCAGGATGAATTGGCGGCGTTGGGGCATGGGGGAGTCTTTCCGGTCGGTGAGGAGGCCACAAGCTGCGGCATGGACGAGGAACGTCCAGATTGGCCGGATGGTTGCATCCAGCGGCTTTGCGGAGTGGCCGCGCCGCGCCATATGAACGTCATGACGCCACCCGCGCTTTACTGGTTCCGACAGGATCTTCGCCTCACCGACAATCCCGCGCTGTCCGCGCTGGAAGGCCGGCCCGCCCTGTTCGTCTATATCCTCGATGATGAAGCTGCCGGCGCTTGGGCACATGGCGGGGCCCAGCGCTGGTGGCTGCATCATTCCCTGGCCGCGCTCCAGGCTGATCTCCAGGCGCGGGGCGCCGTGCTGCATCTTGCGCGCGGCCAAGCGGCCAGCCTCATCCCCGAATTGGCGGCGGCCATTGGCGCCGAGGAGGTCATCGCCAGCCGGATGTATGAGCCATGGGCGCGGGCGCGCGATGCCTCCATCGCCGAAGCCCTCACCGCGGCCGGCCGCAAGCTGGGGCTGCATAGCGGCAGCCTGTTGCATGAGCCGCACCGGATACGCACCGGCACCGGCAAGCCTTACTCGGTCTATACCCCTTTCTCACGCGCGCTGTTTGCATGCGGCGAGCCGCCGCCGCCTTTGCCGGCACCGTCGCGGCTCAATGCGCTGGAACGCCCCGGCCTGCCTCTCGAAGCGCTGGAATTGCTCCCCAAGGGGGACTGGGCGGACGCCTTCCCGCAGCATTGGCAACCGGGCGAGGACGGCGCTGCCCGGCGCATCGCGGCGTTTGCCGCCTTCACGCGGTATGATGCCACGCGCAACCTGCCCGGCATCCCCGGCACCTCTGGCCTCAGCCCACATTTGCGCTTTGGCGAAATCAGCCCGCGCCAGGTCTGGCATGCGGCGCGCGGGGCGGGCGTGGCGGGAGAGGCGACCTTCCTGAAGGAAATCCTTTGGCGAGAATTCGCCTATCACCTGCTCTGGCATCGCCCGGAACTGCCCGAGGCCCCCTTGCAGGAAGGCTTCGCCCGCTTCCCCTGGCAGCCCGATGCCAAATACCTCCATGCCTGGCAGCGGGGCATGACGGGTTATCCCATCGTGGATGCGGGCATGCGGCAGCTCTGGCGCAGCGGCTGGATGCACAATCGCGTGCGGATGATCACCGCCTCCTTCCTGGTCAAGCACCTGCTGCAACCCTGGCAGGCGGGCGAAGCCTGGTTCTGGGATACGCTGCTGGACGGGGACCTCGCTTCCAACGCGGCCTCCTGGCAATGGGTGGCGGGGTGTGGTGCGGATGCCGCGCCCTATTTCCGCATCTTCGCCCCCGTGTTGCAGGGCGAGAGATTCGACGCCGATGGCGCCTATGTGCGCCGCTGGGTGCCCGAACTGGCCCGCCTGCCCGACAAATTCCTGCACAAGCCGTGGGAGGCGCCGGACGTCATCCTGCGCGGCGCAGGCATCCGCCTCGGCGTGGATTACCCCCGCCCGATCATCGCCCATGCCGAGGGCCGCGCCCGGGCACTGGCCGCCCATGCCGCCATGCGGGGGGAGGCGGCATGACGCTCGACACCGCCGCCCTGCGCGCCCGCGGCTTCTCCGGGCTGCGCGTGGTGGGCGATGTGCATGGCGAGGCAGGCGCGCTGGAGGCCGCCATCCGCGGCGCCGCCGAGGCCGGGCTTTTTCTGCTGCAACTGGGGGATCTCACGGATTACGGCCCGGATTCGCCCGGCGTGCTGCGCCTCGTCTTCAACCTGCTGGATGACGAGGCCGGGCTTTTCCTGCTCGGCAATCACGACCACAAGCTGCGCCGCGCCCTGACCGGCGCCCGGGTGCGCAGCCCGCCCGAGGCCACACCCCGCACGCTGGAGCAATTGCACGCCGCCCCCGATGGCCCCGCATTGGCCGGCCGCGCTGTCACCGAAATCGGCCAGGCGCCGGCCTGGTGGCGGCTCGGCCCCATGCTCTTCGTCCATGCCGCCTTCCACCCCGGCATGCTGCTGGAAGCGCCCGACCCGGAGGCCGGCGCGCATCGCCCGGCGCCGATCATCGCACGCGCGCTGTTCGGCCAGGTCACCGGCGGCGCGCCGCAGGATGGCTTCCCCGAGCGCGTGCTGCATTGGGTGGATGCCATCCCGCTCGGCCTCACCGTCTATGTCGGGCATGACCAGCGCTCGCGCGATGGCCGCCCCTGGATGACGCGCGGGCGGGGCGGCGGCCAGGCGATCTTCATGGATACCGGCTCGGGCAAGGGCGGCCACCTCTCCTGGGTGGATCTGCCGCTGCCGGATTGAGGAGCAGCACCATGTCTCTCGGCGACATCGGCAACCTGGACTACGCGATCCTGCTGTGCGGCAGGATGGCGGAGACCCGCGCCTTCTACCGCGACATCATGAAGTTTCCAATCGAGATGGACGAGAAGGACTGGGTCAGTTTCCGGGTTGGTGCAGCACGCCTGACGCTCCGACCGCGCGGCGTCTGGAGCGTCTGTGACGACGGTGGCGCAACACCGGGAGCCGCGGCGGTGCAACTGGCCTTTCGTGTCGCCCCGCCCGCCGTGGATGCCTGCCACAGGGAATTGCTCGCCCATGGCGTCGTCATCCTGAGGGAACCGACCGACCTGCCGAAATGGCGTCACCGAACGCTGTTCTTTCGCGATCCCGAGGGAAACATCATCGAAATCTACGCGGAGTACTGAACCGCCTCAGCCACGCCCCCAGATCGCGGGATTGGCCAGCAATTCCGCGCATTTCGCGCTGATGGCATCGAGCAGCGCGGCGCCCTTCTGCGGGCTCGCGCGGCGCGCATCGCCCACCACGCCGCTTGGCGTGATTTCCTGGAAGCTGCGCCGCATCAAAAGGCCGGGCGGTTGGCCCGGCGCGCGGGAGGAGCTCGGCCCATGCGCCTCGGCGAGGCGCTCGGGCCGCACGCCCTCGGGCAGCAGGTTCCACACCATGGAGGTCTCGGCCTCGCAGGCATGCATCAGCGTGGGCTGATCTTCCAGCAGCGGCGCGATCACCTCGGGCACCATGTGCCAATAGGTGCCACCACCCACGCGAATGCCGAATTCCACGGCGAGATCGGTCGCCGCCGTGCCGATGGCCTCGGCATTGCCGCCATGGCCGTTCAGCAGAAACACGCGACGAAAACCATGCCGCGCGGCCGACTTCACCACATGGCGCAGCACCGCCTGGAAGGTCGCGCTGTCCAGCGTGACGGTGCCGCCGAAGGCCATATGGTGCTCGGCCAGGCCATGCCAGACCACCGGCGTGACCAGCGCGCGATGCCCGGCTTCCACCAGGCGGCGCGCCGTTTCCAGCGCGACAGTCCCGCCCAGGATCATGTCCGTGCCGGTGACGAGATGCGGCCCGTGCTGCTCCAGCGAGGCGACGGGGATGATCAGCAGCGCATCAGCTTCCGCCGCGGCCTGGACCTCGGCGGCGGTGAGCTTCATCCATTCAAGACTGCGGGTTTCAAGCGGGCGGGCCATGGGGCGTTCCTGTCGGTTGGGTTGGGCGCAGCATCCCGCCGCGCCGCCCCTTCCGTCAAACCCCCCAGGCTATTCGGCGACGGCGCCCGAAGCCTCGACCAATTCCCGCCAGACCGGCACCTGCGCCCGCCAGAATGCGCCAAAGGCGGCCGGTGTGGCATCGGGCATGGGCTGGATGGTCAGGCCCAGCAGTCGGGTGCGCATCTCCTCGACGGCGAGGACGCGCAGGATGGCGGCGTGCATGGTGGCGATGGGCCCTTCCGGCGTGCCATTCGCGGCCACCACGCACCACCAGTTCAGCGCATCAATGCCTGAACCGGGCAGCAATTCGGCCATGCTGGGCACATTGGCGATTTCCGGCACGTAATCCACCCGGCCGGCACTGCCGACGGCCAGCGCACGGAAGCGCCCCTCCCGCACATGCGGCAGCAGGGCGGGCATCACGTCGAACATCATATCAATATTGCCGGAGATCAGGTCCTGGATGGCCGGGCCGCCGCCGCGATAGGGCACATGCGTCATATCGGCATTGGTCTGGCGCTTCACGCGCTCAAAGAACAAATGGCTGATCGTGCCGGTGCCGCTGCTGCCCATGGTGACGCGGCCCGGATTGCGGCGCGCGAATTCGATCTGCTCCTGGAAGCTGCGCCAGGGGCGCTGGGCGTTCACCACCCACAGCAGCGTGCCGATGCCAACGCGCGTCACGGGGACCAGGTCCCGCAGCGGAACGAAAGGCATGCGATTGCCATAGAGGTAGGTATTGGCCGTCAACACATTGGCCGAGGTGAGCAGCCAGGTATGCCCGTCCTTCTCGGCCTGGATGACCGATTGCGCGCCGATATTCCCGCCAGCGCCGGGCCGGTTCTCCACCACCACCGTCTGGCCGAGGATGGGCTGCAGGCGCTCGGCCATCAGGCGGGCGATAATGTCATTGGCACCACCAGGTGCGATGGGCACCACCAGGCGCACCGTGCGGGTCGGCGCCCAGGCTTGCGCCAGTGCGGGTGCGGCCAGAAGCGGCGCGGCCAGACCACCAAGAAGCAGGCTGCGGCGGGGCGTGATCGGCATCTTCGGGACTCTCCAGCGGGGACTTCGTTCAACCGCGCAAGACGGCGCGGGTCAAGGCGAAGATAACACCTTATCCAGG
>CANHTE010000175.1 GCA_947462945.1 Acetobacteraceae bacterium | reverse complement strand
TGCTGATCGTAAAAAACCTGACCGGCCTCGGTTGAGGCAGCGTTCTGGAAACCCTGTCTTCATCCTTCCCATATTAAAAGGCCTCACGAAAAGAAGGACCCGCCGCCCTCCATGTCCAGCTCTGCCCTTAGTCCTGCCGCTCCACGCAGCGCATCCGCGCGTGAAGCAGGCCGCAAGGATCCCGCGCTGCTGCATGCCCACGCCGCCATGGCCTCCATGCTGCAGCATGGCGTCTCGCCCACACCGTCAAACTATCTGGTCTGGTTCAATTTCCACAGCGATGCGACGCCCGGCCTGCGGCCAGCGGTCGAGGCCGGGCTCAACCAGCCCGTCACGCAGGGCTGGCTGGATGGCCTCTACATGCAGTTCTTCGCCGCCGAGCGTGAGGCACTGTCCCTGCAGCATGTGGCCGCGCGGCTTGAGGTCGCGGTGAATGAGGCGGTGGGCCTGATCCATGACGCGCGGGAGGATGCGCTGCGCTATGGCGGCACGCTGGACCAGGCGTCGAAGCGCATGACCGCCGACCCTCAGGAGCTGAGCAGCCTGCTGCGCCGCCTGTTGATGGAAACCATGGAGGTCTCACGCCGAAGCGAAGCGGCCGCACGCAATCTGGCGGATACCTCCCGCAAGACCCAGGAATTGCAGACTGAGCTGGCCGAAGCACGGCATCTGGCCAGCACTGATCCATTGACCGGGCTGGCCAATCGCCGCCAGCTGGATGAAACCCTGCGCGACATGCTGGCGGCCCATCGGCCGATCTCGCTGCTCATGGTGGATATTGATCACTTCAAGACGGTGAATGACCAGCATGGCCATCTGACCGGCGATGAGGTGCTGCGCAAACTGGGCGGCCTGCTGACCGAGCTGGCGGGCGAGGGTGTGCTTCCCGCCCGCTTCGGCGGGGAGGAGTTCGCCGTGCTCATGCCCGGCGGGGCCCTGCGCGATGCCATGTCCTTCGCCGAGCGCATTCGCGCGCAAATCAGCCAATCCTCGATGGTGATCGGCCAGACCGGCCAATCCTTGAGCGTCACGGCCTCCCTCGGCGTGGCCCTGGCAAGCCCGGGTGAGCTGCCCGCGCGGCTGATCGAACGCGCCGATGCGGCCCTTTATGAGGCTAAGCGAAGTGGCCGTAATCGCGTCTGCAGCGATCCGCCCGAAGCTCCGCCCCTGCAAAAGCCGGAGAATGTCTGGAACTGAGGCCGCCGCGCGCCGCCCAGGACCCTTGGAAGCCGCGCCCGCGCATCGCATGATGCCCTCCGGCCATTCCAAGGAGAGACGCATGCCCCGCCCAACCCGCCGCCATTTGGCCCAAGCCACGCTTGCGCTGCCCTTCCTGGCCGCAGGCGCAAGCGCGCAGGCCTTCCCCGACCGGCCCTTGCGCTGGATCGTGGGTTATCCGCCTGGTGGCGCTTCCGATGCCTTTGCCCGGCTCATCGGCGCGCAGATGGCAGGCCGCCTCGGCCAGAATGTGGTGGTCGAGAACCGGCCCGGCGGCGGCGCGCTGCTGGCCAGCGAATTGGTGGCGCGCGCACCGGCCGATGGCCATAGCTGGATGCATGTGGATAACGGCATCCTCACCTATAACCCCGCCTTGTTTCAGCGCATGCCGATGAACCCCGATACGGATTTCACCGGCGTGGGGTTCATCGGCCGCTTCCCGCTCTACATCGTCGTCCGGCCGGAGAATGCGCCGCGCAGCTTCGCCGATTACCTCGCCGGCGCCCGCACGCGGGCGCCCACCTATGGCACGCCGGCCGTCGCCTCGCCGCACCATCTTGCCATGGAGCTGGTGCGCCGCCGCACCGGCTTGGATGCCACGCATGTGCCCTATCGCGGCGGCCCGGCCGCCATGCAGGACCTGCTGGCCGGAAACGTGGATTCGGTGGTGATCGATACCGCGACCGGCCTGCCCTTCATCCGCGATGGGCGGGTGCGGGCGCTGGCCGTGCTCAGCGGCGCCCGCAGCCCGCAATTGCCCGATGTGCCCACCATGGCGGAACTCGGCCACGCCAACACCGTGGCCTATGGCTGGCAGGGTATGTCGGTGCATGCCGCCACGCCTGCACCCATCATCGCCCGGCTTTCGGCGGAGATGATCGCGGCCATCCAATCCCCCGAGATCAGCGCCCGGATGGCGACCCTCGGCATCGAGTACCAGCCCTGGAGCCCGGCGGAGTTCAACGCCTTCGTCGCCGCCGAAAATGCCTTGTGGCGGCCCCTCATCCGCGAGCTTGGCATCCGGCTGGATTCGTGAGGCCGGCTGACATGACGCGGGATGATCCTGCCGTCCGGCACATGGAGGGCAGGTCCATCCATCGGCGCAGCCTGCTGGGCGCCTTCCTCTCCACGCCCTTCTTGGCCACGCCCGCCCTGGCGCAGGCACCATCTGTCAGCGGTGCGGCGCCCACGCCGATCCTGATGGTGCACGGCAATGGGGATCATGCGGCGCTCTGGCTGACCACATTGTGGCGGTTCGAGGCCAATGGATGGCCGCGCGAGCGCCTGATGGCCGTCAATATGCCCGACCCCCTGGCCCGCGCGAATGACGCGGAACCGCAGGAGCATCGCAGTTCCTCGGCCGAGCAGACCGCGCGTCTGGCGGATTTCGTGCGCGAGCTGCGCGCGCGGACCGGCGCGCCGCGCGTGGCGCTGATCGGCAATTCGCGCGGGGGTTATCCGATCCGCGACTTCGTGGCGCATCAGGGCGGCGCCGCGCAGATCAGCCACGCCATCACCTGCGGCACGCCCAACCGGGGCGTTTTCGACTGGGAGTTCAATCCGGGCAGCGAGTTCAATGCCCGCACCCCCTTCCTCCAACGCCTGAATGGCGGCGGCAGCGATGTGGTGCCCGGCACGGAATTCCTGGCCCTGCGCTCCGATAATGACCTCTTCGCCCAGCCCGATGGCCGCTTTGTCGGCCGCCCCGGCACCGCCACCGGAATCACCCAGGATGGCCCGGCACTGCGGGGGGCCACGAATATCCTGCTGCCCGGGCTGGATCACCGCGAGATCGCCTATCACTGGCGCGCCTTCCGCGAGCAATTCCGGTTCATCGCCGGCCGCGAACCCATGACGCTCACCGTCCCGGCCGAGGCGCGGCCGGTGCTGAACGGCCTGGTCACCAACCTGATCGCCGGCGGGGCCACCAACCGCCCGGTGGCCGGCGCCATGGTCGAGGTGTTTCGCACCCATCCCACCGACGGAACGCGCCTGGGGGAAGCCCTGCATCGCCGGCAGACGGGGGCGGATGGCGTCTGGGGGCCGGTCACCGTGCAAAGCGACTGGAATCTGGAAATCGTGCTGGCCGCGCCCGGCCACCCCATCGCGCATCACTTCCGCTCGCCCTTCCCACGCTCGACCGAGGTGCTTCACCTCCGCCCGCCCGCACCCCTGACCGAGGCCGACCGGGCCGCCGGCTGCCTGGTGCGGCTGACCCGTCCGCGCGGCTATTTCGCCTGGCCGCGCGACGTGGTTCTGCTCGACGGGCGTGACATCGCCGAGCGTCGTGAGGGCGTTGCCAGCCTGGCCGTCGCGCATTTGCGGCTGCCGGCCGAACGGGCCGGCACGCCGGTCCCGGGATTGTTCAACCAGGAAGCCGTGATGGGACGCGCCAGTTTGCTGGCCGAGAACCGCATCTCCCTCCTGGAGATGACATGGTAGGCGCTTGTCGGGACTTGGGAGGGGGAAGCAGCCATGGCCGCCGTGACCATCCGACCATGCAGGCGCCCGATCCGCATCCGGGTTGGAAACCATCCGCCTTGCCCGGTTCTGGGCCTTGGCCTGCCTGGCTGCCCGATCATGCGGGGGTGGCGCCGTGATCCATTGGGTGGTTTTCGATGTGGGTGGCGTCCTGGTGGATGAGGCGCGTCTGATCCGCGGCTGGGCCGAGGTGCTGGGGCTGGAGGAAGCCGCCTTCACCTTGGCGCTGAGGCGCGGCATCGCGGCCGGAAAGGGCATTGGCGGCACGATCCGCGACATCGCCCCTGGGCTGGACATCAAGGCCCATCGGGCACGGCTGGCAGGCCTGGAAATCCCGGGCGAGGGTGATCTTTATCCGGATGTCCGCGCCGGTTTCGCCGCGCTGCGCCAGGCCGGCTACAGGATCGGCGTGGCCGGCAACCAGCCCGATGGCGTGGCCGAGGCGCTGGGCGCGCTGGAACTGGGCGCGGATTTCATCGCCACCTCCCACCAATGGGGCGTCTCCAAGCCGGATCCCGGCTTTTTCGCGCGCGTGCTTCATGCCACCGGGGCGGAGCCGGCGCGGATCGCTTATGTGGGGGACCGCGTGGATAATGACGTGGAGCCGGCACGCGCCGCAGGGCTGCACCCGGTCTTCATTCCCAGGGGAATTTGGGGTGAGGTGCAGGCGGCGGAAGCGCGGGATGTGCGCCGGATCGAAACCCTGCTGGAACTGAGCCGCTGCTTCAGCCCGACCTGACGGCGCGCAGGCATGTTCGCGCCGTCTCCGCCTCGGTGACATCGCCCAGGCCCGGCTGGCAGCGCGACATCATGATGGGGAGAATGGGGCGTGCCTCTCATGCGCTTGCGCGACGCGGTGCGCGTTGCGGCCATCCCGATTTCCGCTGGGGCTGCCGGCATCTTGCGCATGCCGGCAGCCCACTGGATTCCAGCCTCAGTAAATCGGGAAGCGCGCACAAAGCGCCTGCACATCCTTCGCCACCGCCTGCTCCACCGCGCTATTGCCCTCGGGGCTATTGGCCTGGGCCAGCCCGTCCAGC
>CANHTE010000174.1 GCA_947462945.1 Acetobacteraceae bacterium | reverse complement strand
TTTCCTAAATGTGCGACGCCACCTGCGGCGGCGATGGCGTCATCCAGCGGCGTTCCAGGCTTTATGGTCATCGGAAATTTGTAGCTTAGCATGACATTTTCCGCAACGAGATTTACCGCCGCCGCGCCCAAGCCCCATAAATCCGCGGCCCCGCCAGCGCCAGCAGCGCCACGCCCAGGATCACGGCGCTCCCCGGCCGCGTCACAAACACGCTCCAATCCCCCTGGCTGATGGTCAGCGCCTGGCGCAAGGCCTGTTCCGCCATCGGCCCGAGGATCATCCCGATCACCACGGGTGCCACCGGGAAATCAAAGCGCCGCATGAACATCCCGATGATGCCAATGCCATAGAGCAGCAGCAGATCGATGACGGAGTTGGAAATGCCGTAGGTGCCGATGGTGGCAAATACCAGAATGCCCGCATAAAGCTGCGGCGTCGGGATTTTCAGGATGCGCACCCACAGCCCCACCAGCGGCAGGTTCAGCACCACCAGCATCACATTGGCGACGAACAGGCTGGCGATCAGCGTCCAGACGAGATCGGGCTGGCTCTCGAAAAGCAACGGCCCCGGCTGGATGCCATAGCTCTGGAAGGCACTGAGCATGATGGCCGCCGTGGCCGAAGTGGGCAGGCCAAGCGTCAGCATGGGCACCAGAATGCCGGCCGCCGCCGCGTTGTTCGCGGCCTCCGGCCCGGCCACCCCCTCAATGGCGCCGGTGGTGCCGAATTCATGCGCGTGTTCGGGCGCGACGAGTTTCCGCTCGGCATAATAGCTCAGCATGGTGGGCATTTCCGAGCCGCCGGCAGGCAGCACGCCAAAGGGAAAGCCGAGGGCCGAGCCGCGCATCCATGGCCAGAAGCTGCGCTTGAAATCGCTGCGGGAGAGCATGAGCTTGCCCACCGGCCGCACCTCGGCCGCGCCGCCATGATGCCGCCAGGCCATGTGCAGCGCCTCCGCCACGGCAAAGAGGGCCACGGCCACCAGCACCACATTCACGCCGTCAAAGAGTTCCGGCAGGCCGAAGGTCATGCGCGGCTGGCCGGTTTGCAGGTCAATCCCGATCAGGCCCAGCGTCAGGCCGAAAGCGAGGCTGGTGAGCCCGCGCAGGGCCGAGCCTCCCAGCACCGCCGAAATGCTGACGAAACACAGCACCATCAGCGCGAAATACTCGGCCGGCCCCAATAGCAGCGCGACATCCACGATCACGGGCCCGACGAAGGCAATCCCCAGCGTGCCCACCGTGCCGGCAACGAAGCTGCCAATGGCGGCGGTGGCGAGAGCCGGCCCGGCCCGCCCATTCCGCGCCATTTTCGCCCCCTCCAGCGCGGTGATGATCGAGCCGCTTTCGCCTGGCGCGTTCAACAGGATGGAGGTGGTGCTGCCACCATACATGGCGCCGTAGAAAATGCCGCAAAACAGAATGAAGG
Source organism: Acetobacteraceae bacterium (assembly GCA_947462945.1). GTDB lineage: Bacteria > Pseudomonadota > Alphaproteobacteria > Acetobacterales > Acetobacteraceae > Roseococcus. Next base: position 3,333 of record CANHTE010000174.1, on the reverse strand, counting down.
CGCCGGTCGCGCTCACCTGGAAGGTGATGGGCAGCAGCAGGGCAATGGTCAGCGCGGGGCCAATTCCCGGCAATACGCCAATCGCCGTGCCCAGGAAGCAGCCCAGCAGCGCCCAGCTCAGATTGGTGAGTGTCAACGCATGGGCGAAGCCCAGCGACAGCCCGTTGATGGCTTCCATCAGGGAACCTCCTGGCCGAGCAGACGCAGGACCAGGCCCTCCAGCAGCCCCGCGCCGATATTCACGCCAAGCCCCTGCACGAACAGAAACCAGATCAGCAGGGTGAGCGGCAGCGCCAGCAGCAGGTCCCGCGCCATGGAGCGGCTGCCAAAGGCGGCTGCGACCAGAATGAATTGCGCCGAGGCCGCGATGGAAAACCCGGCCGGGCCAATCAGCAGCAGATTGGCCAGCAGCCCAGCGCCCAGCAACCCCAAGGCGCGCAGATTGGGCGGCCCGGCCTCCGCCACCTCGGCGATGGTGGACGACCATCCGCCGCGCTGGGCCGCGAGAACGAGGAGGCCGCCCAGCGCGGTCAGCGCCGCGGCCACCACATAGGGAACAACCTTGGGCCCAACCTGCGCGTAGAGCGGCGAGACGGGAATGGCATTGGCCTGCCAGATGCCCACCAGGCCCAGACCCAGGATGAAGAGCCCGGCCAAAAGGTCGGGCAGGGAAGTCCGGGATGTCATGGTGCCTCGCATATTCTCAGGCCGCACTCATGGCGGCGCGCGAGCATCTTCCACATCGCAAGCCTGTGGCAAGCGCGCGGCTTTGCCTCGCCTGGCGAGAGACACCGCGCTGCCGGACGGGAAAGCCTGCGTGTCGCCAGCCGGGCGTGCCGCTGGCGCGGAGCAAGGAACTCTCCCTGATCACAGGCCAGCCAGCTTCAGTCCCGCGGCGCCTGCGTGACGCTGACCGAGACTTCCATCCCCAGGAAATCCGCCGGCCGCCCGGTGTAGCTGCCCACCACCGGCGCCGCCTGCCTGATGTCCCGGACGGTGGCGACGCGGATCAGGTCCCGGCCGCCCATCAGGCCATTGGTGGGGTCAAAGGCAATCCAGCCGGGCCCGGGCAGGTAAATCTCGCACCAGGCATGGGTGGAGCCGCCGCCTTGTGCGCCCGTATCGCCCGGGGCGTGCAGATAGCCGCTGGTGAGCCGGGCGCCGAAGCCCATGGCGCGGCAGGTCTCGATCATCAGCACGGCGAAGTCCCGGCAGGTGCCGGCACCCATGGCCAATGTCTCCAGCGGGGTCTGCGTCCCCGCCTCCTCCCGCGCGCGATAGGTGAAGCCGCGCTGGATGCTGGCGTTGATGTCGCGCAGCAGGCCCAGCGTCGGCGTCGGGTTGCCGGCGACAAAACCATTCGCCCAGGCCAGCAGCTTTCCATCGGGGTCGGGATATTGCGGGGTGAGCATGGCGCCGAGGTCAATGCGATCATCGGGGGTATAGACGAAGGGCCAGGCGCGGGCCTCGGGCGCGATCTCGGCCGCAATGTCTCGCGCCGGGCGCTCATGGGCGAAGCGCTCCACCTGGAGGTCGCTGCGGATCACCAGCTCGGTCACCGGGGCCGAGAATTCGGCGATGGCGATGCTGTTGCTGAACACATCATAGACCCAGCGCAACTGCCCCGGCGGCGAGAGGGTGAGCGAAGCTGAGAGCAGCCGCATGTCATGGCTGTCGCGCGGGCGCAGCATCAGCCGGTGCGGGCCCAGCATCACGGGCGCTGCATAGCGGTAGCGCGTGGTGTGGGAGACCGCGAGGATATCGCGAGCGAGGTGCAGGGGGGCGGCGTCGGGCATCGTGGCTCATAACATGGAACGCGGGCTTGGGTTGCCTGCGCCTGATGAAACAGCGCTAGGCATTTGCACCGCACCGCGTTAACCTTCACAACTTATGAGGGAATACGCCCAAGGAGAGTCGCATGCATCATCTCACGGCATCCCGTCTAACAGCATCCCGTCTAACTGTATCCCGTCTAACTGTATCCCGTTGGGCGGCATTCCCTCACATGATGCGCCATCCTTGGCATCGGGTGACCTCAGCGCTTTGCGCCGGGCTCCTCCTGGCGGGATGTGTCACCACCCAGGCAGGCCGCATTGGGATGGATGACGGGCGTGATGCCTGCCGGCCGCAATTGGTCGCACTCGACAGCACCGGCGATTTCTATGGCGAGCAGATCCTCCAGGGCGCCGCGATAGGCGCCGTGAGCGGCGCGTTGATCGGCGGATTGGCCTCGGGCCGGTGGCAGGGGGCGCTGATCGGCGCGGCCGTTGGCGGGGCGAGTGGCGCCGCTGTCGGCTATTACGCGGCCTTGCAACGCCAGGCGGCGGACCAGCAAGCGCTGTTCCTGCAAATGAGCCAGGATTTGGGCCGCGAGAATGCGCAGCTGGACCGCACCCAGATCGCCTTCAACAACCTGATGGATTGCCGCCTGCGCTCGGCCGAGCGGGTGCGCGAACTGGTTCGCACGGGCCGGATGGACCGCGCCAATGGCCAGTCCCAGATGGCGGAAATCCGCAATCGCTTCCAGGCCGATCTGGCGCTGGCACAAAGCATCAACGGCCGCATCGGCGCGCGCGGCGCGGAATTCGACACGGCGATTGACAGCGCAATCCCCGGCGGCAAGGCCTCCATCCAGACCGCCGCCTATCGCCCCGCGCCCACCCGCGCAGCGCCTCGCCGCAATGTCGAAGTGAAATTCTCGCCCAACCCGGACAGCGCACGGATCGGCACCGTCAATGCCCGGGAGATCGTTTCGGTGCGCCCCGGCCCGGCCGGCTCCGTCGCGGTGGAGACGGCCTCGGGCCTGCGCGGCTATGCGCCGGCGGATGCCTTCCCGGCCCAGCGCGCGGCGGCGCCCCAGGCCGCGGATGGCGATGTGCGCTCCCTGGCCGCGACCAACCTCTCGCGGCGGGAAAATTTCGCGGAAAGCGTGGGTAATGCCGAGCGCGTCGCCCAGGCGGGTGGCGGCTTCGAATTGCCAAGCTGACCATGTTCGGCGCAGCCATAGTTCGGCCCGGTTTCGCAGGTCGCCTTCTACGACCGCGACGGCCGGACGAGTCTTGAGCGAATGCGCCGATTTCGGCTTACCGGACTTGTCGCGGCCTGCCTGGCGCTTTGCCTGGCAGCGGCCCACGCCCAGGAGCCGCCCCGGGAGCCGCCGCAAGCGCCGATCCTGCGCGTGGAGGCGGGCGCCCACACCGCCCCCGTCTCACGCCTCGCGACGGATGAGGCCGGGCGCCTGCTGGCCACGGTCGCGGATGACAAGACGCTGCGCCTCTGGGCCTTGCCCGAGGGCACGCCGATGGGCGTGTTGCGGCCGCCCATCGCCGATGG
>CANHTE010000173.1 GCA_947462945.1 Acetobacteraceae bacterium | reverse complement strand
GCTGCCCACTTCGGTCACGCGGCCGGCAAAGCCACGCTCATCCAACGCGATCTGCCCCTTGCGGACATTGTGCTGCGGGCCGGTGGCGAGCAGCACGGCGCGGGCATAGGTGCCGCCGGCATCGGCCACCACGCGGGCCGTGCGGAATTGCGGCGCGGGGTCGGGCACCCAGGCCAGTTGGCGGCGCAGCAGCGCGTTTTCGGCCTCCAGCGCCAGGGCCGTGGCCTGCCACCGGCGCAATCTCTCGTTTTCCTCGGCCAGACGGGCATTTTCGGCGCGGAGGTTCCACAGCGCCTCACCCTCCTGCACCACGCCACGCATGGCGGAGACGGGCTCCTGCACGGCGCCCCAGATCGGCGCCAGCGCATCGGCCAGGGCCATCCGCGCGCGCTCAATCAGCAGCGCATCCGCCTTGCCCAGCAGCATGATCCCGAAGGCAGCAGCGATCAGCACCGGCAAGGACAGCCGGGCCAAAGCCTGTCTCAGCGGGATACTCAGACGAATCACGGCATGACGCCCATTGAGGGGTTGAGGTCCCCGGCCCCAGGATGCGCTCTCCGGGGCCAGGAAAAATACTCAGAACGACACAACAGGTCAAAAATTCGAGACCGGAGGCCTCAATACATGGAAGTGAGCACCTGGCGAAGCCGCTTCAACTCCTCCAGGGCGCGCCCGGTGCCGAGAGCAACGCAGTTCAGGGGCTCCTCTGCCACAACAACAGGCAGGCCTGTCGCATCCCGCAGCACTTCATCCAGCCGGTACAGCAGCGCGCCACCGCCGGTCAGCACGATGCCCTTATCCACGATATCGGCGGCGAGTTCTGGGGGGGTATTCTCCAGCGCCACCTTCACCGCATCCACGATCTGCGTCACCGGCTCCATCAATGCATAGGCGATTTCGCGCTGGCTCACCAACACTTCGCGCGGCACGCCGTTCATCAAATCCCGGCCCTTCACCTCGGTGAGGGGGCCTTCCTCGCCATCGAGGGGCGCAGCGGCCGCGCCGATCTCCATCTTGATCCGCTCGGCCGAGCTTTCACCGATCAGCAGATTATGGGTGCGGCGGATGTAGGAGATCACCGCCTCATCCATCTTGTCGCCACCAACACGGACCGAGCGCGCATAGACAATGCCGCCCAGGGAAATCACCGCCACTTCCGTGGTGCCGCCGCCGATATCCACCACCATGGAGCCCGAGGGCTCGGTCACCGGCAAGCCGGCGCCGATGGCGGCCGCCATGGGCTCCTCGATCAGCAGCACCTTGCGGGCGCCGGCGCTCTCGGCGCTTTCCTGGATGGCGCGGCGCTCAACGGCCGTGGAGCCAGACGGCACGCAGACGATGATGAGGGGCGAGGTGAAGCTGCGGCGGTTATGCACCTTGCGGATGAAATGCTTGATCATTTCCTCCGCCACTTCGAAATCAGCGATCACACCGTCCCGCAGGGGCCGGATGGCCGCGATATTGCCCGGCGTGCGGCCAAGCATCTGCTTCGCCTCCTCGCCCACGGCCAGGACCTGCTTGCGGCCGCGATGATCCGAGATGGCGACGACGGAGGGCTCGTTCAGCACAATGCCCCGGCCCTTCACGTAAACCAGCGTGTTCGCGGTGCCGAGGTCAATGGCCATGTCGGCGGAGAGGAAGCCGAACAGGCGAGAGAACATGCGGAATGCCTTCCAGCGGTGGGCGGGGGTTGGTCCGAGGGGGGTGGCGTAGCCCCAAGCGCCACCCGGGGCAAGCGGTCGGCCGGGCTCAGCCCCCCTGGCCAGATGGGAGGCCACCGGCGGGAACCGGCGGCGGCTCGGTCCGCTCCCGCTTCACCAGCAGCTTGTTCAGCGCATGCACATAGGCCCGCGCGGCGGCCACGATGGTATCGGTATCCGCCCCCTGACCATCCACAAGCTTGCCGTTTTCTTCCAGCCGGATGGTGACACGGGCCTGGGCATCGGTGCCGCCGGTGACGCTTTGCACGGCAAAGAGCTTGAGGTTCACCTCATGCGGGAAGGCGGCGCGCAGGGCGTTGAAGGTGGCATCCACCCCGCCATCGCCCATGGCCATGCCATCCCGCCGCGCACCGTCCACTTCGAGCGCGATGGTCGCCATCGGCTTGGTGCCCATGCCGGTGGAGACGTTCAGGCCGGTCAGCTTGATGCGGTCATTGCCGCGGCCGACCTCGTCATCCACCAGGGCCGCGATGTCCTCGTCATAGACCACCTTCTTGCGGTCGGCCAAATCCTTGAAGCGCTTGAAGGCGTCATTCAACTGGTTGTCGCCGACTTCGTAGCCCAGGGTCTTCAACCGGTCGCGGAAGGCGGCGCGGCCGGAATGCTTGCCGAGCACGATGCTGTTCGTGGTCCAGCCCACGGATTCCGGCGTCATGATCTCGTAGGTCGACGCATCCTTCAGCACGCCATCCTGGTGAATGCCGCTCTCATGCGCGAAGGCGTTGCGGCCGACGATGGCCTTGTTCGGCTGCACATCGAAACCGGTGATAGTCGCCAGCAGCTTGGAGGTGCGCAGGATGCGCTTGCTCTCGATGCCGGTCCTGAGCTTCAGCACATCCTGCCGGGTGCGCAGCGCCATCGCGATTTCTTCGAGCGCCGCATTGCCCGCGCGCTCGCCAATGCCGTTGATGGTGCACTCGATCTGGCGCGCGCCAGCCTGGATCGCGGCCAGCGTGTTCGCGACCGCCAGGCCGAGGTCATTGTGGTTGTGCGCGGAGAAGATCACCTGGTCGGCGTTTGGCACCTTGTTCATCAGCGTGGAAAAGATCAAACCCATATCGGCCGGCAGCGAATAGCCCACAGTGTCGGGGATATTGATCGTGGTGGCACCTGCCTTGATGGCGGCATCCACGCAGCGGCACAGGAACTCCAGATCCGAGCGCGAGCCATCCTCGGCCGACCATTCGACATCGGCCGCGTGGTTGCGGGCGAGCGTGACGCTTTCGGTGATGCGCTCCAGCACCTCCTCGCGCGTCATGCGCAGCTTCACGCGCATATGCAGGTCACTCGTGGCGAGCACGATATGGATGCGCGGGCGGGCGGCAGGCTTGGTAGCCTCGGCGGAGGCCAGGATATCGGCGGCGTTCGCGCGGCTCAGTGACGCGATCACCGGGCCGTCCTTTGAAAACCGCCGGGCGATGGATTGCACGCTCTCGAAATCGCCGGGACTGGCGATGGCGAAGCCGGCTTCCAGCACATCGGCGCCCAGTTCATGCAGCGCCTCGGCCATGCGCAGCTTCTCATCCAGGTTCATGGAGAAGCCGGGCGATTGCTCGCCATCCCGCAGGGTGGTGTCGAAGATGATGATTCGGCCGGAATCCAGCGTGCCGAAGGAGGGGTGGTTGATGCTCATGGGTGATCTCGCGAGGGTTCGAATTCTTTCCGGTGCATGCCCCTGGTGGGCCAGGGTCCCCTGAGTTGTGCGGGCCGCGCGCGGCCTCGATTCACACCCAGGGGCGGGAAAGTCGAAGCGGAAGAAGGCCGAGGCAAAGCGAGCGGGCATTCGGCGAGCAAGCCAGAAGCCCGGCGGACAGCATCATGCATGCGGTCAACATCGCCATGGGGCCAGCCTAGCCGCGCCCACACAATCGGGCAAGGCTGGCGCCGAAATCGGCCGTGGACGCAGCGGGCGGGCCGCGCCAAGCTGCCGCAAAACCCTGGAGGAAAACCATGCGCCGCCCACTTCTCGCGCTGTTCTGCATGCTCAGCCTGCCGGTGGGCGCCCAGTCGCCTGCCCCCGAATGGCAGCCGGAGCGCCCGGTGCGCATCATCCTGCCCTTCCCGCCCGGCGGCGCCACGGACCTCATCGCCCGCATCCTGGCCGAGCGCGCCAGCCGTGACCTGGCGCATCGCTGGGTGGTGGAGAACCGCTCCGGCGCCAATGGCAATATCGGCATGGCCGCGGCCGCCCAATCCGCGCCGGATGGCTACACGCTCGGCGCCTGCACCATCGGCAATTGCGCCATCAATGCCGCCATATATGCCCGCATGCCCTTCGATATCGAGCGCGACCTGGTGCCGGTCTATTGGAGTGCCAGCGTGATGAACACGCTGGTGGTCCGCCCGGACCACCCGGCGCAGGATTTTCGCCAATTCGTGGATTGGGCGAAGCGAGAGGGCAACCGCGTCAATTTCTCATCCTCGGGCTTTGGCGCCTCCAACCATCTGCTGGGCGAATTTCTCAATGGAAGGCTGGGCCTGGCCATGCAGCATGTGCCCTTCCGGGGCGGCGCGCCGGGCATGCAGGCCGTGATCCAGGGGGCGACGCAACTTTTCTTCGAAAACACCCCGACGTTGATCGGCTCGATCCGCGGCGGGCAGCTGCGCCCGCTCGTCGTCAGCGGCCGCACCCGGGACCCGGCCCTGCCCGAGGTGCCCACGCTGGAAGAGGCCGGCCTGCCCGATGCCGTGATCGAGCCCTGGTTCGGCTATATGGCGCCCCGCGGCACGCCGCCGCACATCGTCGCCCGCCTCAATACCTTGCTGAACACAGCCAATGCCGACCCCGAGGTGCAGCGCCGACTGCAAGACCTCGGTGCCCGCCCCGAGGGCGGCCCGCCGGAGCGTTTCGTCCAGCATGTGCACAGCGAGGTGGCGCGCTGGCGGGAGGTGGTGCGGGTCAATCGGATTGAGCGCATCACCGAGTGATTCAACGGGCCAAGCCCGCGCCTTTCGTCCCCCTCTTCTCTCCCGGGGGCAATGGCTGGTAGCGTCTCGGACGTTTGGAAGAAAAACTGCGAGGAGGCATCATATGCCGCAAAGGCTCGGTT
>CANHTE010000172.1 GCA_947462945.1 Acetobacteraceae bacterium | reverse complement strand
CTGCGCAACCTTCCTGCAGATGGCCGTCCTGCTGTTCACCATAAACCAGGCGACACTGGCTGCGATGGCGCCCATGCTTGTCGCGGGGACGCTTGTCGCTGCGGCCTATGCGCTTGTCTTCGCGCTGCGTCCTTCGGCATCATGGAGCACCCAGGAGGCTGAGCCGGGCCGGGCGTTCAACCCGGGTGCCGCACTTGGCCTCGCGGCCATCATGGCGCTGATGCTGGTGGTCTCGGCCGCGATGAAGGAGTGGTTTGGCGAAGCGGGTGTCATCGCAGTCGCCGCCGTCGCTGGAATCGTCGATACGCATTCCGCCGGCATCTCGGTGGCATCCCTGGTGGCGACAGGCGGTTTTTCGGCAGAAGCCGCGGTCGCGCCGATCCTTGCCGCGATGACGACCAATGCGGCGGCCAAGATGGTCATGGCGATCAGCCTGGGAACGCGCGGCTTCGCCCTGCGGATCGTGCCCGGGATCGTGCTGTCGATGTTGGCGGCCTGGATGGCCGCGGCCCTCATGGGGCCTCGGGGATGAAGGATCAGATCGCCATGGCCGATACAGCCCCGCCTCATGCGCCCCCCCCCTCGATCACACCCTTCGGTGCCGCGTTGCATTGGCGCACCGCCTCCGGCTAACGGCGCGGCCCCGCGCGGGTTATTGGTTCACGGCGCTGCTGACGCTCTTCACCATCGCCCAGATCGCCATCCAGTTCCGGCTCAACCTGTGGAGTTCAATGCCTTCGAACGCCACGACGGCGCGACACAGCACGGCGCGGTGAGCGCGGCCCTCGAGGATGTCATCCGGCCCTGGCGTGCGCCATGCTCACAGTAGATGCGGATAACGCTGATCCCGCACGGCAATACGCTGGCGGCGCAGATCGCCGGCTGGGAGCTCTGCGCGCCGAAATCCCTGACGGGCAGGATGATGCGGGGGGAGGTCGCGCAGGCGGTCTCGGCCTTCGTCATGGTGCAGGCGGCGCTGAACTGGCTCGTGGACAACTACCCGGGGCTTGCCGCTCATCCTCACATGCCCCGGCCGAGGGCTGGCGCAGCCGCCAAGCATGGCAGCCCGAAGGTGAAACCCTCAGCAGGCGGGCCAAAATGCGGATGGGGAATTGGGCCTGGTTCGCGCTCATGAACTCGAAGACCCGGACGGGGTCTTGTCCCTCGCGAACCAGGCCGCCTTTGCCAAGATGCCGCGCTCCTGGCGCAGGCGGCGATTTTCGCGGCGAGGCTTGGCCAGTTCCTCGCTGTCGGCTGTGCTCGGCAGATCAGGCCTGCGACCAGTATTGGCGTCGGCCCGGCGCACCCAATCGGGGATGGTGTCCAACGAGGGCTCTCACTCCTTCGCAAGTCCCGATGCGACCGGCCAGAGCGACAACGTTCGAGTATCTGGCGACGAAATCCTGGCGGGCAGGCCGCCCGGTATCTCCGTTTCATGAAACATCTCCTGTCGAAGTCTCGGGGTGTCCACGGCAACGGGGCAACTCCAACTCCACTCAGCGGAGGGCGCGGGGCGCTGACGAAGACCGACGCACCACCAGTTCGATGGGCAATTGGACGAGGCGCTCGCTGGCCTCGCCCCTGAGGCGGTCGAGGATCAGGCCGGCGGCTTCCGCGCCGATCCGGGCCGTTGGAATGTGAACCGTTGTGAGCGCAGGGGAGAGATGCGCTGCCATCTCCAGGTTGTCGATGCCAACGACGGAGAGCTCCCCTGGCACGACAAGGCCGCGCGACTGCGCTTCCACGAGGCAACCCACGGCCAGTTGATCGATCCCGCAGATGATGGCGGTCGGCGGATCGGCCAGGGCGAGCAGCGCGGCGCAGCCGGTCCGACCGCCCGCCAGCGTGAATTCCTGCTCGACCACGCGCCAATCGGGCAGATCAAGGCCTGCCGCGGCCAGCCCTTCGCGAACGCCTTCCATCCGCGCGCGCTGCCGGTCATTGTGGCGCATCGCGCCGCAAACCATGCCGAGGCGCCGATGGCCGAGGCTGATCAGATGATCGGCCGCGAGGCGCCCGGCGGCCTGATTGTCCACCACCACCGCGTCAAAGCGTGGGTCATCGCACCACGTAAGAATGACGGGTACGCCCGCCGTTTCCAGCACCTCCCACGCCTCGGGCGAGCGCTGGGCGCCGACCAGGATCACCCCATCCACGCCACGCGCCAAAAGACCACGCAGCACGGAGAGCTCGATCTCCGGCTGATAATTGGAGGAGGCCACGAGGAGATGATGCCCCGCCTCGGTTAGCACCGCCTGCATGGCCTGTAGTGCGCGAGCGAAGATCGGGTTGTCGAGGGTGGGGACGATGGCGGCGACGCCGCTGCCCGGCAGCGCCCGGGCGGCATCCAGCGCATGCGGCCCGCCCAGGCGCAGCGCGGCTGCTCGCACCCGCGCCCGGGTATCCGGGCTGACGATTTCGGGCTGAGCGAGGCTGCGAGACGCGGTGGCGAGGGAGACGCCGGCTGCAAGGGCGATATCGGCGAGGCGAGGGCGAAGACGACGCTTCATGCGGTCATCTTCGACCGCGATGAAAATTTTTTCAAGGATGTATTCGGCCAAAAATGCCTTTTTTGGTTTGACTCCGAGCAGGACGAATGAAAGCATCATGAAAATATAAACGGAGAACGATCCTTGGCGCTCAGGGCGGCACCCTGGTGGATTTCGCGCGCGGTCCTCGTCGGCTCGGCCACGATCATCGGCATGCTGGGGCTCTGGTGGGTGGCGACGTCAGGGCTGCGCCTGCTCAATCCGCTACGCCTACCGGCGCCCATCGAGGTCTGGGCGGCGCTGAGGCAAATTCTCGACAGCGGCTATGCCGGCGCCACCCTCTGGCAGCATGCGGCGCACAGTATTGGGCTGGTAGCGCGCGGCTTCGCCGTTGCGGTCATCACCGGCATTCCGCTCGGCCTGCTGATGGGTTGGAGCCGCCGGGCCGAAGCGCTGATCAACCCTATCTTCCTGCTGCTGCGCCCAATTCCGGCGCTGGCCTGGATTCCACTCGCCATCGTCTGGTTCGGGTTGGGCGATGCCGGCAAGGTCTTCGTCATCTGGCTGACGGCCTTCGTGCCCTGCGTGATCAACGCCTTTTCCGGCGTGCGCAATGTGGAGACCATCCTGATCGCCGCTGCGCGCACCCAGGGCGCCTCGACCGCGCAGGTGATCCGCCATGTGGTGATCCCGGGCGCCATGCCGATGATCTTCACGGGGCTGCGCCTTTCTCTCCAGGCCTCCTGGACCACGCTGGTCGCGGCGGAACTCGTGGGCGCCTTCTTCGGTCTGGGCCGCGTGCTGAATATCGCCGGGCAGGATATTTTTCCGGGCATGATCATCGTTGGCATGGCCGCCGTGGCCGTGTGTGGCGCGGCCACCACTTGGCTGCTGACGCTGCTGGAACGGCGCGTGCTCATCTGGCGGCGGGCGATCTGATGGCGAACCGGAATTTTCTCGGCCCCGCCGGCACGGTGCTCGGCCCTGTGGAATTCTGGCTGCTGACGCTGGCGGGCTTCGCGCTCTTCTTCGGCACCTGGAGCCTGGTGGCCTGGTCGGGCTGGATGCCGTCCAACCTGCTGCCCTCGCCGCTCGCGGTGTGGGAGACGTTGGTGCGGCTGTGGAACAACCCCTTCGCCGGGCATGTCTATGCCGAGCACATGACAGCCAGCATCGGCCGCTTCCTGATGGGCTGGGCCATCGCTGTGGGCATCGGCGTTCCGCTGGGTTTGCTGATGGGCTGGTATCGCATCCTCGACGAGATCGTCACACCGCTCTTTGACAGCATCCGCTTTGTCGCGCCGCTGGCCTGGGTTCCGTTGGCGGCGCTGTGGTTCGGCACGGGGATCGGCGGGCCGCTGCTGATCATCTTCGTCGGCTCCTTCGCGCCCTGCCTGATCAGCGCCTATCGTGGCGCACGGCTGGTGGAGCCGCGCCTGGTCGAGGCCGCACAAATGATGGGGGCAAGCGGGCGCCAGGTGATCCAGCATGTCCTGGTGCCGGGTGCGATGCCCTCCATCATTTCGGGGCTGCGCGTCTCGGCGGGGCTCGGCTGGCAATCGCTGGTGGGGTCGGAGTTGATCGTGGTGGGGGCGGGGCTCGGTTACCTCATGGTGCAAGGGCAGGGCAATCTTTCCACGAATATCGTCATCGCGGGGATGATCGGCATCGGCGTGGTGGGCTTCGCGATTGATATCGCGCTGCGCGGCGTTGAGGCTTGGTTCAAGCAGCGCTGGGGGCAGGCATGAGCGAGATTGTCTTTCGGTCCATCACCAAGACCTTCCGCCTGCCGCGCGGCGGCGAATTCCTCGCGATCGACACCACCGACCTGCGCGTCGAGGAGCGCGAATTCGTCGCCATCGTCGGCCCTTCGGGCTGCGGCAAGACGACGCTGATGCGCATGGCGGCGGGGCTTGAATTCCCCTCCACCGGCAGCGTCGAGGTCGGCGGCAAGGCGGTGCGCGGGCCGGGGCCGGAGCGTGCCGTGGTGTTCCAGCAATTCGCGCTCATGCCTTGGAAATCCGTGCGCGAGAACATCGGCTTCGGTCTCATGTGCAAGGGCACGCCCAAGGCCGAAGCCGATGCCGCCATCGCCCACTATGTGGAATTGATGGGCTTGGCCGGGCATGAGGACAGCTTCCCCCACCAGCTCTCGGGCGGCATGCAGCAGCGCGTCGCCATTGCGCGGGCCTATGTGATGAACCCGGCTGCGCTGCTGATGGACGAGCCCTTCGGCGCGCTGGACGCGCAGACGCGTATCGTCATGCAGGAGGAGCTCGTCCGCCTGGCG
>CANHTE010000171.1 GCA_947462945.1 Acetobacteraceae bacterium | reverse complement strand
GGTAGGGCAGCTTGTGCTGGGCGCCGACGGCCAGCTCCTCGATCAGGAACTGGAAGTCGTAATCGCCGGAGAGGGCCACGATCTCCTTCTCCGGGTCCGCCGCGCGCACGCCGAGTGCGGCCGGCAGCGTCCAGCCCAGCGGCCCGGCCTGACCGCAATTGATCCAGTTGCGCGGGTTGTAGACGCGCAGGTGCTGCGCGCCCGCGATCTGCGAAATCCCGATGGTGGTGACGTAGCAGGTGTCCCGCCCGAAGGCCTCGTTCATTTCCTGATACACGCGCTGCGGCTTGAGCGGCACCTGGTCGTAATGCGTCTCACGCAGCATGGAATGCTTGCGCGCCAGGCATTCGGCTGCCCAGGCGGAGCGGTCACGCAGCTTGCCCGCCATCTTCCACTCGATGGCGACCTTCACGAAGAGGTCAAGCGCGGCCAAGGCGTCGGAGACGATGCCATAATCGGGTGCGAAAACGCGGCCGATCTGCGTGCCCTCGATATCCACATGCACGAATTTGCGGCCGGCGGTGAATTTCTCGATGCTGCCGGTCTGGCGGTTGGCCCAACGATTGCCGATGCCCAGCACGAAATCGGCGGCCAGCATATTGGCATTGCCGTAGCGGTGGCTGGTTTGCAGGCCGCACATCCCGGCCATCAAATCATGATCGTCGGGGATGGTGCCCCAGCCCATCAGCGTCGGGATCACGGGGATGCCGGTGATCTCGGCGAATTCCACCAGCTCCGCGCTGGCATCGGCATTGATGATGCCGCCACCGGCCACGATCAGCGGGCGCTCCGCCTCATTCAGCATGGTCAGCGCCTTTTCGATCTGGGCGCGGCTGGCGGCGGGCTTATAGACGGGGAGTGAGGTGTAGGTCTCGATATCGAACTCGATCTCGGCCACCTGCACATCCACGGGAAGGTCAATCAGCACGGGGCCGGGGCGGCCGCTGCGCATCAGGTGAAACGCCTTCTGGAACGCCATGGGGACGAGGTAGGGCTCCATCACCGTCACGGCCCATTTGGTCACGGGGGCTGCGATGGAGGCGATGTCCACCGCCTGGAAATCCTCCTTTTGCAGCTTGGCGCGCGGCGCCTGGCCGGTCACGCAGAGGATGGGGATACTGTCGGCCTGGGCGGAGTAGAGGCCGGTGATCATGTCGGTCCCGGCAGGGCCGGAGGTGCCGATGCACAGGCCGATATTGCCGGCCTTGGCGCGGGTATAGCCCTCCGCCATATGCGAGGCGCCTTCGACATGGCGCGCCAGGATGTGGCGCATTTTGCCGTGCTTCTTCATGGCATTGTAGAAGGGGTTGATGGCGGCCCCAGGGACGCCGAAGGCGCAATCCATGCCCTCCTTTTCCAGCACGAGGACCGCTGCATCTACGGCGCGCATCTTGGCCATGGGGACATCTCCGGGGCAATTCGTTTCGATGTCCGTAGATGACAGATGCCGTTTTTGGGCGCAATTTTTTCAAAATAGTTTTTTGCATTGCAAAAAAATCAGCGCAAAATATTGAAAGATTGTCGCTTTCTGTTTTCCACCCCGCAGAGGTTTTCCAAATGGCAAAAAATATTTCCAAACAGCCGGGCGAAAAACGCTCGCGCGGCCGTCCGCGCGGCAGCGCCACCACCACGAATGAGGTGGGCTCCGTCCAGTCCCTGGATCGTGCCATCGCGCTGATGAAGCTGGTGGCCGACGGCGCCGGCCTTTCCCTCACCGAGATCTCCCAGCAATCGGGCCTGGCGGCTTCCACCGCCTATCGCATGCTCACCACCTTGCAGGCGCATGGCATGGTCGAGTTCAACGAGACGGACCAGCTTTGGTTCATCGGCATCGAGACCTTTCGCATGGGGGCCGCCTTCCTGCGCCGCCGCAAACTGGCCGAGCAGGGCCGGGCGATCATCCAGGACCTGATGCTGGAATCGGGCGAGACGGCCAATCTGGCGGTGGCGGATGAGGATTGCGTGGTCTTTGTCAGTCAGGTGGAAACCCATGAGGCGATCCGCGCCTTCTTCCGCCCCGGCACGCGCAGCCCGCTGCATGCCTCGGGCATTGGCAAGGCCATCCTGGCCTTCATGGAACCGCGCCAGCGCGACCCCTTGCTCGGGCGGCTGGCGCTGGAGGTCTTCACCCAGAAAACCCACGCCACCCGCGCCAGCCTGGCCACGGATTTGCTGGGCATCCGCGCCCGCGGCTTCTCGGTGGATGATGAGGAGCGCAATCTGGGCATGCGCTGCGTGGCGGCCCCGGTCTTCAATGAATTCGGCGAGCCGGTGGGCGGAGTTTCCATCTCCGGCCCCACGGTGCGCATGAATGATGCCAAGATCGCCGCTATGGGCCCGCGCGTGCATGCGGCGGCGCACGCCCTGACGCTGGCGATGGGCGGCAGCTTTCCCGATGCATCCACGACCGGCCCCAGCGCGTAACGCCCCCGGACGCCACCCCGGAGACACGCCATGCGCCGCCTTGCCCTGATGCTGACCCTGATCGCCGCCCCAGCCATGGCACAGCCCGATGACGAAAATTGGCAGCGCCTGGCGCCGCGCTTCGAGAGCACGGGCGGCGGGGGCGTCATGATCAGCGAGTGTGATCCGATCATCCTCGATGACCGATGCGCCACGCCCTTCACGGCGACGCTGCCGGATGGGCGGGTGTTCCGCAACATCGCCGTCTTTCAGGCCTTGCCGGTGCAGGGCGGCGTGCTCGGCCCGCGGGCGCGCTGGTCGGCGGTGGATCGCAGCGCCCAGGGCACTTCGCCCATCGAGGTCTTCATCGGCCAGGGCGTCTCCCGCCGCTCGCCATGAATCCCCTTGCGGCCGCCCGCGATTTCGGGCTGCATTGCTTCCCAAGAATGGTCTGACCGCAGTGCGGCGGATAAGGGAGGAATCAATGACGCTCACGCCAGCCCAAGGGCCCGGAAAGGCGGGGGCAGCGCTTGGCGCTGCTTGAAGTGCGCGATGTCGTGATGCGCTTCGGCGGCGTCACGGCGGTCGCTGGCGTGTCCTTCGCGGTGGAGGAGCGCCAGATCTGCGGGCTGATCGGCCCCAATGGGGCGGGGAAGACCACGCTTTTCAACATCATCAGCGGGATTTACCGGCCCAGCGAAGGCAGCGTGACCTTCGCCGGCACCGATACCACCGCGCTGCCACGCCATGCCATGGCGCCACTGGGCCTGGGCCGCACCTTCCAGAACCTGGCGCTGTTCCGCAGCATGTCCGTGCGGGAGAACGTGCTCTCGGGCGCCCATTCGCAAGGCCGGGCCGGCTTCCTGGCCAATGCTCTGCGCCTGCCCGGCCCCCGGCGCGAGGAGGCGCTGGCCGCCCGCCGCGCCGATGAATTGCTGGCCCTGCTGGCGCTGGAGGCGATGGCCGATGTCCCCGTCTCGGACCTGCCCTTCGGCACGCAGAAGCGCGTGGAAATGGCGCGCGCGCTGATCTCCCGGCCTCGGCTGCTGCTGCTGGATGAGCCGGCCGGCGGCCTCAATCACGGCGAGGTGGATGAATTGGCGCGCTTGCTGGAACAGGTGCGCGCCAGCTTCGATCTCAGCATCCTGCTGGTCGAGCATCACATGAGCCTGGTGATGCGCGTCTCGGACAAGGTGGTGGCGCTGGATTTCGGCAAGAAGATCGCCGATGGCACGCCCTATGAGGTCCGCACCAGCCCGGAGGTGATCCGGGCCTATCTGGGTGATGGGCATGACGCGCATGCTGCTTGAAGTCAGAAACCTGCGCGGCGGCTATGGCCCGATCCAGGTGCTGCACGGCCTGGATTTCGTGGTGGAAGAGGGCAGCGTGACGGCGCTGCTCGGCGCCAATGGCGCAGGCAAGACCACCACCTTGCGCGCCATTTGCGGCATGATCCGCACCGAGGGCGACGTGCTGTTCAAGGGAAGCCGCATCACCGGCATGGCCTCGGAGGAAGTGGCCCGCCTCGGTGTGGCCCATGTGCCCGATGGCCGCGGCACCTTCATGGAACTGACCGTCGAGGAGAATTTCAAACTCGGCGCCTATACCCGCCGCGACGGTGAGGTGCAGGCCGATTTCGCGCGCATGTGGGAATGGTTCCCCCGCCTGAAGCAGCGCTGGAAGCAGCAGGCCGGCACGCTTTCGGGCGGCGAGCAGCAGATGCTGGCCATCGCCCGCGCGCTGCTGATGCGGCCCCGCCTGCTGTTGCTGGACGAGCCCTCCTTCGGCCTCGCACCGCTCATCGTGCAGGAAATCTTCGGCATCATGCGCCGCATCCGCGAGGAGAGCGGCGTGGGCATCCTGCTGGTCGAACAGAATGCCAACCTCGCGCTGGAACTGGCCGACCGCGCCTATCTGCTGGAGACGGGGCATATCGTCACCTCCGGCCCCGCCGCCGAAATCCGCCAGGATGAGGCCATCCGCCGCGCCTATCTGGGGTATTGAGCCGTCCGATGACCAAAGCGACGCAGGAGCGAAGGTCTGAATCGGCCGGCTGGAGAAAAAACTAATGGATGGTTTTGCACACCAGTTGATCGCCGGCATCGCAACAGGCGGCATCTACGCCTCGGTCGCGCTCGCTTTGGTGATGATCTACCAGGCCACGCATCACGTGAATTTCGCGCAAGGGGAGATGGCGACACTCTCCACCTTCATCGCGCTGACCATGATCCAGGCCGGGCTGCCCTATTGGGTGGCCTTTTTTGCCACGCTTGTCGTCTCCTTCGTGATCGGCGCACTGGTGGAGCGCATTTTGATGCGGCCGGTGCAGAACGCGCCGGTGCTGACGCATGTGGGCGTTTTCATCGGCATGCTGCTGATCAT
>CANHTE010000170.1 GCA_947462945.1 Acetobacteraceae bacterium | reverse complement strand
GGCTGGGGCCACGGGCCCCAGACCCCTCGAATTTATTGGGGTCTGGGGCGTTTCGGCCCCAGCCGCCGGAGGCTCTTTTTCTGTCCCGCAACCCCGACATTACGTCAGAACATTTGACATAAATCCCCCCGCCCCCGGAAGCTCAGCGCATGGACTATGCCCTGGCCCTGATCGGCTTCGCCCTCGCCACCTCGGCCACGCCGGGGCCGAACACGCTGATGGTGACGGCTGCCGCCGCGCAATTCGGCCTGATCCGGGTGCTGCCGCACATGCTGGGCATCACGCTGGGCTTTCCGGCGATGATCCTCGCCCTGGCTCTGGGGCTGGGCCTGCCCTTCGCGCAATTCCCCTGGCTGCACCGGGCCATGCAGGTGGCGGGCGGGCTCTGGTTGCTCTGGTTCGCCTGGAGGATTGCCATGGCGCGGCCGGCAGGCGGCGCGGAGGCAAGGGCGCCGCTCGGCTTCTGGGGGGCGGCCGGATTTCAATGGGTGAACCCAAAGGCCTGGATGATCGCACTCGCCGCCCTGCCCGCCTTTACCACGCCAGGCCTGCCCGTCCTGCCGCAGGCGCTGGGGGTGGCGGGTATCTTTGCGCTGGTCTCGATGCCCTGCCTCTTGTTCTGGGCGTGGCTGGGTCAATCGGCCGGGCGGCTGCTGGGCCAGGGTACACGGCTGCGGGCCTTCAACATCGCCATGGCGGCGCTGCTGGTGGTCAGCCTGCTGCCGCTCGCGCTGGGCTGAGGGGCGGCTTGCAAGGCGGCGCCAGTCGCCTTCAGCGCAGCGCCCGCCACCGGGCCACATTGCGGTTATGCTCCTCCAGCGTCCGGGCGAAGGCATGCCCGCCCGTGCCATCGGCCACGAAGAACAAGAACTCCGTCTCGGCGGGCCGCGTCGCCGCCCGCAATGCCTCACGCCCCGGGGAGGCGATGGGGCCCGGCGGCAGGCCGCGAATGCGGTAGGTGTTGAACGGATGCGCCTGGTCGAGATCGGCCCGGGTCAGCGGCCGGTCGAGCGGCAGGCCCTGGCCGGGCACATAGGCCACGGTTGGGTCGGATTGCAGCATCATTCCGCGCCGTAACCGATTGGTGAAAACACCGCCCACCAGCGCGCGCTCGGCCGCCACGCCGGTTTCTCGCTCGATGATGGAGGCCAGGATCAGCGCTTCACGCGGATTGGCCAGCGGCAGGTTGGGCGCGCGCGCGGCCCAGGCCTCAGCCAACGCCGCATCCATCGCGGCCACGGCGCGGCGGAGCAGGGAGGCGCGGCTATCCCCCCAGGTGAAGGCATAGGTCTCCGGCAGGGCGGCGCCCTCGGCCAGGGCCGGCACCTCGCCGGTCAGTCCTTCGGCGCGCTCCAGCAGGGCCACGATCTGCCGCGCCGTCAGGCCCTCGGCGATGGTCAGGCGGCGTTGCACCGGCCGCCCCTCACGCAACGTGGTCAGAACGTCTCGGATGGAGGCGGCGGCGGGGAAGCTGAACTCGGCGGCGCGCAGGGGGCCGTCAGCGCGGCTCCACCAGGCGGCAAGGGCAAAAAGCCGGGCATCCTTGATGATTCCGGCCTCAAGCAGGGCGGCGGCGATGCCTTCGGTTCCGCCGCGCGGAATGACAAGGTTCGTGGGTTGGGCCAGCGGGCCCGGCGCAACCACATGGCTGCTGGCGAAGTGAAAGGCGCCGCCCGCCGCAAGCGCCAGCGCCAGAATCGTGGCGCCGGCCAGTGTCAGCAGCCGGCGCATGCGGCGTCAGGGCGCGCCCCGGAAGATCACAGAGGCATTGGTGCCGCCAAAGCCGAAGCTGTTGGACAGCGCCACGTCAATCCGCCGCTCCTGCGCAACCTTCGCCACCCGGTCAATCGGGCTCTCGCGCGAGGGATTTTCGAGGTTCAGCGTCGGCGGCGCCACATCATCGCGCACGGCCAGGATGGAGAAGATGGCCTCCACCGCCCCTGCCGCGCCCAGCAAATGGCCAGTGGACGATTTGGTGGAGGACATGGCGAGGGACTTCGCGTCATCGCCGAACATGCGCTCCACGGCCGAGAGCTCAATGTCATCGCCCATCGGCGTGCTGGTGCCATGCGCGTTGACATATTGCACATCAGCCGGCGTCAGGCCGGCATCGCGCAGGGCGGCCTTCATGGCGCGATAGCCGCCATCGCCATCCTCGGCGGGCGAGGTGATGTGATAGGCATCGCCACTCATGCCATAGCCGATCACCTCGGCATGGATGGTGGCTCCGCGCGCCTTGGCGTGCTCGTATTCTTCGAGCACCAGGACGCCGGCCCCCTCACCCATCACGAAGCCGTCCCGATCCGCGTCCCAGGGGCGAGAGGCAGCGCCGGGCGTATCGTTGAACTTGGTGGAGAGCGCGCGCGCCGCGCAGAAGCCGCCAATGCCGAGTTCGCAAATCGCGGCCTCGGCCCCGCCGGCGACCATCACATCCGCATCGCCCAGGGCAATCAGCCGGGCGGCATCGCCAATGGCGTGCACGCCGGTGGCGCAGGCCGTGACCGCCGAATGATTGGGGCCCTTGAAGCCGTAACGGATGGAGACGTGGCCAGACGCCAGGTTGACCAGGGAGGACGGGATGAAAAAGGGCGAGAGCCGCTTGGTGCGGCCGGCGGCCACGATCAGCGCGGCCTCCTGGATCGTCTCCAGCCCGCCAATGCCTGAGCCGATCATCACGCCGGTGGCGCAGCGGCTGGGCTCATCCTCGGGCATCCAGCCCGAGGCTTCGATCGCTTCCACCGCCGCCACGAGGGCGAACTGGATGAAGCGGTCCATTTTCTTTTGGTCCTTGACGGGAATCCACTCGGCAAGGTCGAGCCGCCCATCGGCCTTCACGCCGAGCGGAACCTGCCCCGCGATCCGCGCCGGCAGGTCCTTCACGTCGAAGGACTGGATGTTGGTGATGCCGCTTTCGCCGTTGATCAGCCGCTTCCAGACATTCTCAACCCCGAGCCCGAGCGGACTCGCGATTCCCATGCCGGTGACGACGACGCGGCGCGGCGCGAAGCCCTGCGCGAACACGTGACGTTCCTATCCCTGTCGAAGGATCAAACCCGCAAGATCAGGCCGCGGCCTGCTGCTTTTCGATGAACTCGATGGCGTCCTTGACGGTCTGGATCTTCTCGGCCGCGTCATCAGGGATTTCGACGCCGAAGGCCTCTTCGAAGGCCATCACCAGTTCCACGGTATCGAGGCTGTCGGCGCCCAGGTCGTCAATGAAGGAGGCCTCGTTGGTCACCTTGGCTTCTTCGACGCCCAGATGCTCCACAACGATCTTCTTAACCTTTTCGGCGGTCTCGCTCATAACCTGTTCTCCTGATTCGGGCGGCCCCTCGGGCTGTCCCGTTAGATCTCTGCTTCACGTCCGCGTTTTGGCCCAAGCAGCACAATCGCTTGAAGGTGACGGGCGGATTACCATGAACGTGCGGGGCGGACTAGGCCGCTCCGCGCCGCATGGCAAGCCCGCAACACAGGATTTATGCCAGGCGCTGCCCTGCCCGGGGCGTTCACTTCACGCTTCAAAAGGTTACGCACCCCAATTCGGCGCGGCTTTAGCCGTCGGTTAACCTCGGGGCGGCAGAGTGCGGTGGCGGCAGGATGCCGCTTATGGAGCGCGGTTTGGCCAAGCGTGGCAAGGGAGATGGCGGAGTCACCATCATCAAGCGGATCGAGGAGGGCGGCCATGGGCATCATGGCGGCGCCTGGAAGGTCGCCTACGCCGATTTCGTGACCGCCATGATGGCCTTCTTCCTGTTGATGTGGCTGCTCAATGCCACGACCGAGGAGCAGCGTCGCGGCATCGCCGATTTCTTCAACCCTTCCAATGCTTTGGCTACCGGCGCCTCGGGCACTGGCATGCCCTTTGGCGGCATGACGCCGCATAGCGCGGGCAACATGGCCTCCGACACCGGCGCCATCCGCCTCGAACGCGGCCCCCGGCCGACCGAGCAGGAGGTGGAGGAAGACGAGAGTGACCGTCCGGCCGAGGCCACGCGCCGCATCCCAGGCCCCCCCGGTGACGAGGATTCCCGCTCGTCACGCGTCGATTCGGTGGAGCCGCCAACCCCCGATTCGACGGCCGAGGCCAGCACGCCCGCCCCCCCCCTGACGGGCGAGGCTGACCGGCGGCTGGAAGCCGCCCGCGCCGAACAGGAACGGTTCGAGGATATGGCCGATGCCCTGCGGCAAACCTTCATGGCCGACCCCGTATTGGCCGAACTCGCCCGGCAGGTTCTGGTCGAAATCACCCCCGAGGGCCTGCGTGTGCAGCTGCTGGAGGCCGATGGCCAGCCCATGTTCACGACAGGCGGCATCGCCCCCACCGATCGGGCCCGCCAGATGATCCTGCGCGTGGCCCAGGCCGCAGCCCGCCTGCCCAACCCCATCCAGGTCACCGGCCATACCGACAGCACGCCCTTCCGCGGCGGCGGCAGCCGCAGCAACTGGGACCTTTCCACCGAGCGCGCCAATGCCACCCGCCGCATGCTGAGCGAAGCCGGCGTGGCCGAAGCGCGCATCCGCGGCGTGACCGGAATGGCTGATCGAGACCCGCTGCTGCCGCAGCAACCCCAGGCCGCCGGCAATCGCCGCGTGGCCATCACCCTGCTGCGCGAGGCGGAGCAACCCAACGCAAGGTCACGCCCATGACGTCCATTGCCGGTTTTGTCTTCCTGGTGGTCATGGTGTTCGGCGGATACATGCTCGCCGGCGGCAAATTCGCCATCATCGTGAAGGCGCTGCCCTTCGAGATGATGATGATCGGGGGGGCGGCCGTGGGTGCCTTCCTGATGG
>CANHTE010000169.1 GCA_947462945.1 Acetobacteraceae bacterium | reverse complement strand
GCCCCGCATCCCGGGAGAGGCCCGGAAGGTCGAAGGCCTGGGCCGGATATGTGAAGAGAAGGGCGAGCATCATCAGCCAACGAAACATGCAATGCGTTCCTTCCCTCAAGGCGGCGCCCCGACGCGGCCATGATGCATGATTCCGCGCCAGCGCACAGCAAGGACTCGCCGCGACGATGGGCCACATTGCGCGGATGTCATTGGGTTTTTCGTGGCCGGTTTCGCAGGCTCGTCGCGCGCGGTTTCCAGCCCAGGGCGCCCCCCTTACCGCTTGCCGCTCACCTCCGCCCCCGCATCCTTCGGCAGCAGGGCAAAGAGCGGGCTGGAGGCCAGAACGGCCAGCGCCGCGATCAGGAAGGCCGCGGTGAAGTCGCTTGGCAGCAGTGCTGCATGACCGGTCATGTGCCGGCTGATTTCCAGCGAGGCAGTGGCCAGCACGATGCCCAGGGCGGGCGGCAATTGCTGGGCGGTGCCGTAGAAGCTGGTGGCCGCGCTGAGCTTTTCACGGGGCAACTCGGCGAAGGCGAGCGTGTTCAACGCGGTGAATTGCAGCGAACGGAAAAGCCCACCAAAAGCCAGGGCCACGAACATGACGGCGATGGGCCAATCCGGCGTGAAGGCGGCGCCGATGGCCACGCCCAAGGCCGCCAGCACGCCATTGCCGATCAGCACATTGCGGAAGCCGAAGCGCCGCAGGATGGGGCGCGTCAGGGGTTTCATGGCAAAGGCGCCGATGGCGGTGGCAAAGGCCACAAGGCCCGCTTCGGTGGCGCCCCAGCCAAAGCCGATCTGCAGCAGCATGGGCACCAGGAAGGGCACGCCGCCGGCCCCCGCGCGGAACAGGCTGCCGGCCAGGGTCGCGTGCCGAAAGGACGGATAACGCAAGAGCGAGAGGTCCAGCGCCGGCTTTTCCGCCCGCCGGCAATGCCGCCAGGCAACAATGCCCAGCACCAGCCCCAGGGCCAGCAGCGCTGCGGGCCAATAGGGCGGCAGCACGCCGCGCCCGATCGTCTCGATGCCGGCCATCGCGGCGGCCAGCGCGCCCCCTACCAAGGCGAGGCCCCGCAAATCCGGCGGGCCAGGATCGGTGCGGGGAAGGGGGGTGATCTTCCAGGCCACCATGATGAAGCCGAACAGCGCCACCGGCAGGTTGATCCAGAAGACGCTGCGCCAGCCGAACAGATCGGTCAGGATGCCCCCCAAGGGCGGGCCGAGGATGGGGCCCAGCATGGCCGGCATGGTCAGCCAGGTCATGGCCGTCAGCATTTCGTCCTTGCGGATGCCGCTCAGCAGAAGCAGGCGGCCCACCGGCACCATCATCGCACCCGCCATGCCTTGCAGCACGCGGGCGGCGACCAGTTCGCCCAGGCCATTGGCCAGGCCACAGGCGCCGGAGGAAAGGCCGAACAGCGCAATGGCGATGAGAAAGACGCGCTTGGCGCCAAACCGGTCCGCGATATAGCCCGAGACGGGGATGAAGACCGTCAGCGCCACAAGATAGGAGGTGATGGCGACACCGAGCCGCGTCGGGTCCTCATTCAACTCCCGCGCCATGGAGGGGAGGGCGGTCACCACCGCCGCGCTGTCCAGGTTTTGCATGAACAGCGCGGAGGCGACGATCACGGCGGTCAATCGCGCATCGGCCATGGAGCGACGGTAGCGGTTTATCGGCGCAAGTCACCTGTCCCATGCTTCGATCATGGGGGGTTCCCGCGCCAGGCTTTTCGCGGCATGAGCGCCACTTGCAAAGGATGATCGCGATGCTGCTCCTCACCCCAGGCCCCGTGCAGACCCACGCTTCTGTGCGCGCCGCCATGGCCGAGGACATCGCCCCCTGGGATGCGGCCTTCCGCCCCTTCTACGCCCGCCTGCGGGAGCGCATCCGCGTCATCGCCGGCGGGGTGGAGGGCGAGCATGTGACGCTGCCGCTGCAAGGCGCCGGCCACATGATCCTGGAGGCGGCGATCCGCACCTATGTGGCGCCCGGCGGCGCCATCCTGATCCCGATGAATGGCGAATACGCCGTGCGCATGGCGCGCCTGGCGCGGGAGGCGGGGCGCGTGGTGGTGGCATTGCACGCCCCGGATACGCGCGGCATCACGCCCCAGGAAGTGGCTGCGGCTCTGGAAGCGCATCCCGAATGCGGCCATCTGGGCATGGTGCAGAGCGAGACCGGCAGCGGCATCGTGAATGACCCCGCCCTGATTGGCGCCGTGGTGCGCGCGGCCGGGCGGCGGATGATCCTGGATGCGGTCTCGGCCTTCGGCGCCTTGCCGTTGGATCTCTCGGCGCAGCCCGAGTTGGATGCGGTGGTCTTCACCTCCAACAAATGCCTGGAAGGGCTGCCGGGCTTCGCCTTTGCCGTCGCCCGGGTGGACCGGACCGAGGCCTGCGCAGGCCATGCACGCTCCTGGAGCCTGGATCTGGCGGATGTGCTGGCCAATGGCCGCCAGAATGGCATGGGCAGCCTGCGCTTCACCGGCCCCGTCCAGACCCTGCGCGCCCTGGATGTGGCGCTGGATCGCTTCGATGCGGAAGGTGGCCGCGCGGTGCGGCTGGCGCGGTATCGGGCCAATGCACTGGCGCTGCATCGCGGCCTCGTGGCGCTGGGTTTGAAGCCCTATCTGACCGAGGCCGAGCAAGGGCCCATCGTGGTGACGGTGCATCAGCCCGCAGGCCTGGTGCTGGCCGATTTCGTGGCGGCCCTGAAGCGCCATGGTGTCACCATCAGCAGCTATTTCACCACTGAGGCGCCCAGTTTCCGCATCGGCGCCATCGGCGATATCGGGCTGGACGAGGTGGCGCTGGCGCTGCGCGCGGTGGGCGCGGCGCTGGATGAGCTGGGCCTGCGTCGCGCCGCCTGATTCCGTGATTTCCCCGCCCAGCGCGCTGGGCTAAAAGAACTGGATCATGAAACGGTTTTGGCATCAGGCGGCATGCGTCGCCGAGGGCGACGACTTCGCCATCCATCTTGACGGCAAGCCGGTGCGGCTGCCCACGGGCGCGGCCCTGCGGGTCGCCACCCGCGAATTGGGCGAGGCCCTGGCCTCTGAATGGCAGGCGGCGGGCGGCGCCCCCGGGGGCGACATGTCCTGGGAGGATGTGCCGCTGACGCGCCTGACCGGCACGGCGGCCGAGCGCATCGCGCCCGACCCGGCCGCCACCATCGCCGCCATCGCGAAATACGCCGAGACGGATCTGCTGTGTTACCGCGCCGAGGATGAGGCTCTGGCCGCCCGTCAGGACGCGGCCTGGCAGCCCTGGCTGGACTGGGCCGCGATGGCTTTCGGCGCCGAGCTCCGCGCCACGCGTGGCATCATGCCAGTGAGGCAAGGCAAGGCCGCGCTGGAGGCGCTGCAGGCGGCTGTGGCGGGCCTCTCGCCCGTGGCACTCTCCGCCGTGGGGGTGCTGGTGCCGGCCCTGGGCAGCTGCGTGCTGGGACTGGCCGTGCTGCATGGCCGGCTGACGGCGGCGGAAGCGCATCGCCTCGCCGTGCTGGACGAATTGTTCCAGGAGGAGCGCTGGGGCCTGGATTGGGAGGCTGAGGAGCGGCGCGAAAAGGTCAGTGCCGATCTCACCCTGGCCGCGCGGCTCGCCGCATTGAGCCAGGGATGAGCGCCCGCCTGCTGTGCATCGCGGGGCGGGTGCAGGGGGTCGGCTACCGGGATTGGCTGCAACGCGAGGCACGGCGCCACGGCATTGCGGGCTGGGTGCGCAACCGCGCGGATGGCACTGTCGAGGCGCTTTTGGCCGGCGAGGAGGATGCATTGAGCGCCGTTCTCAGCGCCTGCCGGCGCGGCCCGCCCCTCGCCCGGGTCGAGAGCATCGAGGAGCATTTCGCCGAGATGCCGGAGCAGCCCGGTTTCACCAAACGGCCGACGCTCTGAGCATCAGCCACCGCCGAGCTGCTGCTCTACCAGCCGCGCGAAGCAGCTGGCGCCGATGGGCAGAAGCGCGTCATTGAAATCATACCGGCCATTATGGACCGGCACATGGCCGTGCTCGGGCGTCTCCTGGCCCAGCAGCATGAAGGCGCCCGGGGCCTTTTCCAGGTAATAGGCAAAATCCTCACCCGCCGTCAGCGAGGGAAGGTTGGTCATGATCAGGTCATCGCCCACCACATCGCGCGCCGCCGCCTCGAAGGCCGAGGCTTCGTCCAGCGTGTTGATGGTGGGTGGATAGGAGCGGCGGTAATCCAGCGCCACCTCCACCCCATGCGCGGCGGCCAGGCCCTGCAGCGTCTGGTGGAACAGCTCATCCATGGCGCGGCGGGTGCTGGGCTTCAGCGTGCGGATGGTGCCGCTCATTTCCACGGTTTCTGGAATCACGATCTGCGAGGTGCCGGCGTTGAAGCGGCCGATCGAGAGCACCACCGTGTCATGCGGATCCATGCGCCGGCTCACCAGGTTTTGCAGAGCGGTATAGAGCTGCACCGCGCAGGGCAGCGGATCGAGCCCGCGATGCGGTTGCGCGGCATGGCTGCTGCGGCCGGTGAGTGTCAGGTTGAAGTAATCCACCGCCGCCAGCACGGTGCCGGGCCGGATGGCAGCGGTGCCGAGCGGCAGGTCATAGGAATTATGGATGCCGAAGACTTGGTCGCAGGGGTATTTCTCAAACAACCCATCGCGCAGCATTTCGGCGGCCCCGGTGAGCCCTTCCTCGGCCGGTTGGAAGATCAGGTGGACGGTGCCGGAAAAATTGCGCGTCTCGGCCAGATAGCGCGCGGCGCCCAACAGCATGGTGGTATGGCCGTCATGGCCGCAGGCATGCATGCGGTTGGGAATGGTGCTGC
>CANHTE010000168.1 GCA_947462945.1 Acetobacteraceae bacterium | reverse complement strand
TGGTTGGCCGAGCTGGATGCGGTGGGGGTGCCGAGCGGCCCGGTGAATGACATTGCCGAGGTCACGGCCAGCCCGCAAATGGCGGCGGTGAACCTGATCCAGGATTTGCCGGAAGGCGGCCCGAAGGTTGTCGGACTGCCGCTCTCCTTCAACCGTCAGCGGCCACCGCCGCGCAGCGATTCACCGAGGCTTGGGCAGCATAATCGAGAGGTGCTGGGGCGGGAGTAGGCAGGAAAGCGTCGCCTTTAGAAGTCCCGCCGCATGATGGTGACGGGCCGGCGCGCATCCTCCGTCTCCTCCATCACCTGCCAGCCCAGCTTCAGGTAAAGCGGCTGCGCGTCATGCGTGTAGAGGAACAGGCTGGCATGGCCTGCTTGCCGTGCCGCGTCCTCCACTGCTTCCACCAAGCGTTGCGCGCAGCCCTGGCCGCGCGCCTCGGGCACCACATAAACGCCGGCGAGCCAGGGGCCGAGATCATCGCGAATATCCAGATCAGCGGCCACGAAGCTGGCCGTACCACAGGGGATGTCCCCCGCCAGCAGCACGAAGGATTGCGGCGTGCCGATTTCGGCCGTGCATTCGCGCAGGATTTCGCGCACCTCCTCCAGCGGGTGGCCATTGGGGTGCCAGAAGGCATCCCAAAGCCAATTGGCGACGATGGGGATGAGTTCCGGGTGTTCTCGCAGGGTGACAATTCGCCAGGCGGCGCGATTCACAGGGTCAGAATCCGTTCCGGGTCAGCGCGGCCGGTCAATACATCCAGCAGGCCGCGCATATTGCCGCGAAAGCGGCCCCAGCGGTCCACCTCTGGCTCCGGCTTGAAGGAGCGCAGCAGATTGATCACGCAATGCCGCGCCGCCGAAGGTATGGCATGGGACCACGGAAAGCTGCCCTTGCGCGCCAGGTAGATGGGGTTCACCACCTGCGAATAGCCCAGGCGCAGCCCCGGCACGCGGCCCTGCTTCACCCCCAGATGCACGCCGCGCGCGGCTTCCAGGCGCAGGATCGTGCCGAAGGGCAGCATGCGGCGCGTCAGATCTATATCCTCATACCAGGCATAGAGTGGCAGCTTCTCATCGAAGCGCAGGTCGTGTTCGCGCATGGGGGCGAGGCGCAAAGCCATGTTGCAGCCATAGCCATTGAAATGCGCATGGGCGGCCGTGAGCGAGGCGGGCGGCATGTCGGCGGCCAGGATGGCGCGCGCTTCCTCGGGCGTGATGCCGGGGCCCTTGGCGCCATCCGCCACCACGGTGCCGGTCGCCACCGCGCAATCGGGCTGGGTGGTCAGCACGGCCTCCAGCGCTTCCAGCCAGGAGGGAGCCGCGATGAAGTCGTCATCAAGGAAAAGCACCGCGTCGCAATCGCCGATGGCATCCAGGATGCGGTTGCGCTGGCGCGGCAGGCCGGCCGCGGCGGTCAGGAATTCCACCCCCGGGAAGCGCAGCGGCAGGTCCGCCACATCCTGAGGCGTCACATGGCAGACCAGAATGCGCTCCGGCGGGCGGGTTTGCAGGTCCAGCTCGCGCAGCACCTCGGCGAGGATGGCAGGGCGGCCGCGCGTGGCAATGCCGATGGCGATCCTCATGCCAGGGGTTCCAGCGGCGTGGGGTGGGGCAGGGCGCGGGTTTCGGGCGCGAGGAAACCCCCAAGCCGGCCTTGCAAGGTCGCCCAATAATAGCGCGCATGCAGAAAGCGCCCGCGCAGCAGCGAAACGCCGATGCCCCCGAGGGGGCGATACATCAAGGGCGCCCAGGTGCCGGCCGGAACCGCATGCCGCCGCAAGGCGAAGCCCAGCCCCAGCCCATAGCGCTCAGCGCGCGCCACGGCTTCCGGCGTCAGGCGCTTATCAGGGTGAATGATGCGCAGGCTGGGCGCGTAACGCGCCACCAGGCCCTTCGCCATGGCGCGGCAAACCAGGTCATTTCCCTCGGCCGAACCAAACCGGGCGCCTGGCCCCATCGCTTCATCAAAGCCGCCCAGCGCCAGGGCCAGATCACGCCGCAGCCAGAGGTTGAACTCGATCACGCTGGTCCAGACATTGGCCAGGGTGATGGCGCCCCCCTCCGGGTTCCACCGGCCCGAGCCGAGGCCGCCCTCGGGCGCGGCCGCCGGGCCGGTCAGGATGGCAAGCGCCGCATCGGCGTCAAAAGCCGCGCGCACCTGTGCCAGGGCGCCGGGCGGAAATAGGCAATCATCATCCGGGAAGCCCACCAGATCACCCCGCGCATGGCGCAGGCCCAGGTTGCGCCCGGCATTGGCATGGGCGCGTGGGCTGCGCAGATGGCGCAAGGGCAGGCGGGGCGCGTATTCCGCAGCCAGCGCATCCAGCCGGCCATCCTCATTCTGGTCCACCAGAATGATTTCGTATGGCGCGCTCGCATCGGCCAACAGGCTCTCGAACAGCGCGCCGATCTCGGCCACGCGCCCCTTGGTGGAAACAATCAGCGAGATCACGGCGTCGCGATCTCCATGAGCTTGCGGCGGAACTCGGCGATGCTGAATTGCCGCGCCTGGGCGGCGCAGGCTTCGGGCGTGAAATCCGCCTCGCGCGCCACGAAGTCTCGCACGGCGTCGATGATCGCCTCAGGCGTTTGCGCGTCGAAGAACAAGCCGGTCTCGCCCTCGCGCACAATGTCCCTCGCGCCGCCACGGCCATAGACGATGAGCGGCGTACCGCAGGATTGCGCTTCGACCATCGCGATGCCGAAATCCTCTTCGGCCGCGAAGACGAAGGCGCGCGCGGTTTGCAGCAGCGCGACCAATTCGGCCTGCGGCACCCGGCCGCGAATGGTGATGTTGGGCGCCCCGGCCGCCGCCTGGGCCACCAGCGGCGCGGCCGGCCCATCGCCCACAATGGTGAGCTGCAATTCCGGCATCCGGGCAAAGGCCTCGGCCACCAATTCCACGCGCTTGTAGGGCACCTGACGGGAAGCGACGAGGAAATGCGTGCGGCTGCCGGTGGCCAGCGGAAATCCATCAAGGTCCACGGGTGGGTGCAGCACGGTGGCTTCGCGCCGCCACACCTTGCGGATGCGCTCCACGATATAGCTGGAATTGCCCATGATCACGTCCGGCCGGGCCGCGCTCATCTGGTCCCAGGCGCGCATGCGGGCCAGCAGCCAGCGCGTGTAGAGGCCCTTGAGCCCCCGCGTCAGCCCCGCCTGGCGCAGATACTGATGCTGCAAATCCCAGGCATAGCGCATCGGGCTGTGCACATAGCTGACATGGCGCGTGCCAGGCCCCGTAATCACGCCCTTGGCCACGGCATGCGAGGAGGAGAGCACCAGATCATAGCCCTGCAAATCGAATTGCTCGACGGCGAGCGGCATGAGTTGCAGGTAGTTGCGGAACATCCTTCGCGCGAAGGGCAGGCGCTGGATGAAGCTGGTGGTCGGCACCTTGCCGCCCAGGAAGCCGCGCTGTCCTTCGGGCAGGAAGTCGCAGAGCGCAAACAAATCGGCCTCCGGATAGCAGGCCAGCATTTGCTCGACCACGCGTTCGGAGCCGGCATAGCTGTCCAGCCATTCATGGATGATGGCGATCTTCATCGCGGCAGAAACCCTACCAGGCGGCGGGCCGCCTGCTCCCAGGAGAAAATTTGCACGCGCTCACGCCCCGTGCGGATCAGGTTTTCGCGCAGGCTTGTGTCATCCGCGAGGCAGCCGACCATCTCGCCCAGGCTTTCCGGGCGCGCCGCGTCAAACCACAAAGCGGCATCGCCACAGACCTCCGGCACGGCCCCCGCGCGGGAGGCGATGACCGGGCAGCCACACCACATGGCCTCCACCGGCGGGAGGCCAAACCCCTCATAGCGCGAGGGGAAAACGAGGCAGAGTGCGGCCTCATAAAGCGCCCGCAACTCGGCATCGGAAACACGGCCAAGGGGTTTCACGGATTCGCTGGGGGGCGCGCCATCCTGGCGGAATACGGCGGCATCCTTGGCGCCGGCCACCGCGAGCACCAGGCCGCGCTGGCCCAGGGCGCCGATCGCGTGATGCAGCGCCGCCAAATTCTTATGCGCCGCCCCGGTGCCGATCACCAGCGCATAGCCGCGCGGCGCAAGCCCGTGCCGCGCGAGGATGGTGGCATCCGCGCCGTCACGCAGAATGTGCTCGCCGCCCTCCAGCGTGACGCCAATGCGGGCGGCCTCCAGCCCGAGATTGGCCGCAATGCGCCCCGCGGAAAATTCTGAGACGGAGAGGATGCGCGTGCCCCGCAGCACCAGCATCCGCTGCAAGCCGCGATACCAGTTGCGGAACTTCCAGGAATAACTCTCGGGCGTGTCAAAGACGCCGGCATCATGGATCACCACGGCCTGGTTGCGGCCCTGCACCACGGGCGCGGTATTGCCGAGGTTCAGCAGGAAATCGCCCCGCGCCGCGCGCGGCAGGTCCAACTGCTCCCAAAGCTGGCCGCCGCGCGTGCCGATGATGCTGGGCGCCAGATGCGGGAAGTCTTCCAGCCCTTCTGCGCCAGGCGGCGCGATCAGCCGCATCGGCGGCGCCTCGCCAGAAGCGACCAATCCATCCAGCGCACGCGTCACCTCACGCGCATAGCGCTGCACGCCGGTCAGGCCCTGGGTGAGGAATCTTCCGTTGATCGCGATCATGGGGTGCCTGATTGCAGCAGGCGCTTCACCTGCCAAGGGCGCCGCAGCAGGGGTTTCAGGGTGGCGCGCTCCTCGGCCGTCAGCACGCGCAGCATGGCGGCGAGAACGGCGACGAAGCCGAGAACGCCCATGCCCGCCGCCCAGCGCCAATCCGGCGCCAGCACCATGGCAGCCAAGGCAAGTGCGGCAAGACCCAG
>CANHTE010000167.1 GCA_947462945.1 Acetobacteraceae bacterium | reverse complement strand
CTGGCTCATCGCGGTGCTGGGCTTCATCCGCCCCATCCTCATGGGCTCCTGGTCCGAGGCGGTGCCGTTTGGCATCTTCCCGCACCTGGATTGGACGGCGGCCTTCTCCATCCGCTACGGGAACCTCTTCTACAACCCGTTCCATGCGCTCTCGATCGTGTTCCTCTATGGCTCGGTGCTGCTGTTTGCGATGCACGGTGCCACGATCCTCGCGGTGGGCCGCT
Source organism: Acetobacteraceae bacterium (assembly GCA_947462945.1). GTDB lineage: Bacteria > Pseudomonadota > Alphaproteobacteria > Acetobacterales > Acetobacteraceae > Roseococcus. The sequence goes on along the minus strand of CANHTE010000167.1, from coordinate 4,582 downwards.
TCGGCGGCGAGCGTGAAGTGGAGCAGACGATTGACCGCGGCACGGCGGCCGAGCGCGCCGGACTTTTCTGGCGCTGGACCATGGGCTTCAACGCCACCTATGAGAGCATTCACCGCTGGGCCTGGTGGTTCGCCATCCTGACGCCCATCACCGGGGGCATCGGCATCCTGCTGACGGGCACCGTGGTGGATAACTGGTATCTCTGGGCGGTCGAGAAGCGCTTCGCACCGGTCTATCCGGCCATGTGGGGCATCATCCCCGTGCCTGGCCGCTGAGAGAGGAACGCGACATGAAGTTCAATCTCATCTTTGGCGGTCTGATCGCTGCGGTGGCGGGCCTCGCCTTCTTCGTGGTCACCTTCGAACGGCCCCGGCCGGATTCGGTCCAGGGTGGCTTCCGTGGCACCTCCATGGGGCGGGTGGACAACCCCCGCACCCAGGCGGCGCTGACGGTCCGCAACCAGGCTCCGCCCGCCATCGAGGCGGCGGAGGATGACCCGACCAGCCCGCGCGCCTCCGAGATTTACGAGAATGTCCGTGTTCTCGGCCATCTCAGCGTCGAGCAGTTCGGCCGGATCATGCAGGCGATGACCGAGTGGGTGTATCCCGGCGAAGGTCCGAACCAGGGCTGCAATGGTTGCCATGTGGAGGGCAACTTCGCCGCCGAGGGCAAGTACCAGAAGACCGTGGCGCGGCGCATGCTGCAAATGGTGCAGACCATCAACACCACCTATTCCAGCCATGTGAATGCGGGCCCGGAACCGGTGGGCGTCACCTGCTACACCTGCCACCGTGGCAACGCCGTGCCGGCCGCCGTCTGGGCCAGTTCGCCCCCGAATGCGCGCCTGCATCGCCTGCTCTCAACCGCGCCTGAGCAGAACCGCCCAGTGGCGGCCAATGCGCTCAGCAGCCTGCCGACGGACCCGTTCAGCTCCTATCTGCTGCGCGACAACCCCATCGGCGTGCAATCGGCCACCTCGCGCCAGGCGGACAACAATGCCAGCATCCTGCAGACCGAGTGGACCTACTCGCTCATGATGCACATGTCCTCCTCGCTCGGTGTGAACTGCACCTTCTGCCACAACAGCCGCAACTTCTCCGGCTGGCAGGACAGCACGCCCCAGCGCGTGACGGCCTGGCACGGCATCCGCATGGTGCGGGCGATCAACAATGACTACATCGAGCCGCTGCGGCCTGAATTCCCGCCGCACCGCCTGGGCCCATTGGGCGATACGCTCAAGGTCAACTGCACCACCTGCCACCAGGGCGTGAACGAGCCCCTGCGCGGAGCCCAGATGCTGCGGGACTATCCTGAGCTGAACCCTCCGCCCCGGCGGGCCAGCCTGGAGACCGCGCCGCGCAACTGAGCGGCCGGGCCTGATACCAACAACGCGGGCGGCGCAAGCTTCCCGCGTTTTTTTGTGCCTATATGCTGACCCATGCCAGAAGGGCTGAAGGCGACGCCGATGGCCGGCAAGCGGCGGCGCAAAGCGGTTTGGACTGGGTGCCGCCCTGCTGGGCGGATCTGCCCCATGGCGTGCCATACACAGGCCACGGGCCGCTTTGTGGGCGGGGCGCGCAAGGAGGATGCGGATCGCGCATCATCCTTGGATTTTCATGGGAAAGCCTGGCGCATGCTCCCCTCGGCCGCGCTTACTCCTTGAGCGCCAGCCGATGGTCGTGGGGGCAGCCACACCCGTTCAAGCGGATGCGTTCCAACGAAGTCCGCGTCAACGGCGGACGCTCATTCGCGGCGGCGCGGAAGTCTCAGCTCTGGACGCTGCGTTGCGCGTCTCTCTGCCGCTCATCCAACTGGGAAAACAGCTCGATCGCCCAGCCGATGCGCTCGCCCAACCCCTGCTCGGAAATGGCGAGTTCCGTCGCCGGCACGGCCTGCACGAGATAGGCATTGGCGGCGAGCGGCGGCTCCGGCGCCACGGCGCGGCGGGGCATGGCGGGCAGCCAGGCCTGGGCCAGCAGCGCAAGCTTGCGCTTGGAGGAGACGAAAGCGCGGCGCGAGACGCTGTCATAACCCGCGCGCACCACTTCTGCGCCGATTTCGGCATAGATGCTGTGCGCGGCGCGGATCGCGGGGCGGCAATCGCGCGGCAGCATGGCAATGCCGGCCTCGGCGCGCGCATAAAGCCGCCCCGCCTCGGCCAGCAGGCGTGCGGTGACGCTGGCAACGCCGGGCGAGAAGCACGGGGCGGCCAGAAAGGCGTCCGGGTCCACATCGGCCTCACGCAGCCATTGGCGCGGCAGATAAAGGCGGCCGTTGCGCGCATCCTCACCCACATCCCGCGCAAGGTTGGTGAGCTGCATGGCGGTGCCGAGGTCGGTGGCGCGGGCCAGGGCAGCATGGCGGCGCACGCCCATCAGCAGCGTCATCATGGCGCCCACCGTGCCGGCCACGCGTGCGGCATAGCCATGCACATCGTCCAGCGTCTCATAGCGGCGGCCCGTTGCATCCCAGGCGAAGCCATCCAGCAATGCCTCGGGCAATTCGCGGGGCATGTCGTGCACTTCGACCACATGGGCGAAGGCGCGATCCGCGGCATGGTTCAGCGGCGCACCGCGATAGGCGGCATCCAGCCGCATGCGCATTTCGGCCAGGCCCAAGGCGGGGTCCTGTGCGTCATCCACCGCGTCATCGCCCAGGCGGCAAAAGGCGTAGAGCGCGGTGGCGGGGTCCCGAACGCGGCGGGGCAGCAGAAGTGAGGCGGCGTGGAAGCTCTTGGAGCCCACCCGCAGCAAATCCCGGCAGGCGGCGAGATCGGCCTGGAAACTGGTGCTCATGGCATATCCTCCTCAATGGCTTGAAGGACGCTCTGCGGCGCCTCTTCATGGGCCAGATGGCCAAGTCCCGGCAGGGCGAGGATGCGCGCCTGCGGCAGAATGCGTTGCAGGCGCCGCGCCTCGGTGGGGCGGATGGTGCGGTCCTGCTGGCCGATGATGAGCGTCAGGGGCGTGGGCAGGCGCGGCAAATCCCGCGCCAGGGCCGGCAAGTCCCAGGCGGCCATCATGCCAAGCGTGCCCGCCACATGCTCTGCCCGGCGAAACAGCCGGGCGTAGAGTTCCACGCCCTCGGCATCGAGCTTGGAGCCGGTGTCATCCAGCAGGCGGCGTACCAGGCTGGCATCGGCCGCGCGCCAGGCGAAAAACCGCGACATTCCGGGCAGCTTCACCATCAGCCGCGCCAATGGCGAAAACACCTGGCCGGCCAAGCCGCCCAGCGGCAAGAGCGCGCCATTGATGGAAATGAGGCGCTGCGGCGCCAGGCTGCCATCCAGGCACATGCGGGCGGCCAGCGCCGCACCCGCCGAATGGCCGATCACCAGCGCCGGCCGGGCATCAAGCGCCGCCAGCAGCGCCGCCAAGGCCGCCGCCATGCCCTCGATGGAGAAGGCCGAGGATGGGGCGGGCACCGAAAACCCCTGCCCCGGCAAATCGGGCGCGATCACCGTGCAGTGTTGGGCCAATAGCGGCATGAGCGCGCGCCAGGAATGCGTGGAGGCGCCGGTGCCGTGCAGCAGCAGCACAACCGGCGCTTCGCCCAGGGCGGGGCCCATCACCTGCACATGCCAGCGCAGGCCCCCGGCATGCAGGAAGCGGCTGGCCTCCCGGTGCGGCCAATCGGGCGCTTGGGCCCAGTCGGCGCTGACGGCCTCGGGCGGGAGGGTAAGGGCCAGGCTCATCCGGCAGCCATCCCGAGGCGCACGGCCCCCGCCAGCGCCTGCGCGCCAGCCTGGGGCAAGGGAAGGCAGCGCCCACCCGCAGCGGCCGCCAGCGTGCCGGAAAAGGGCTGCGGGCGCGGGGCGGTGTCCACAATCAAGGTGCTGTGCTTTTCGGCGCTCAGGAACTTGGCCACGGCCAGCGCGTCTTCTTCGGCAATCGGGCGGCCGGTGCGGCCATCCCGCGCCATATTGGCCCGCCCATCGGTCAGCACGACGATGAGGGGCGTGCGCCCTGCCCGCCGTTCCAGCCGCGCCAGGGTGAGCGCGGCATCCAGGCCGGAGGCCAGCGGGCTGGCGCCGCCGCCCGGCAACCCGGCGAGCGCACGCTTGGCCCGCACCAGGGATTGCGTGGGCGGCAGGAGCATCTCGGCCGCCTTGCCGCGAAAGGCGATGACGGCCACGCGGTCCCGCCGTGCATAGCATTCGGCGAGCAGCAATTCGACCGCGCCCTTGGCCTCCGCCAGCCGGTGCAGCGCGGCCGAGCCGGACGCATCCACCACGAAGATGGCCGTGCTTTCGGTGTTCTCGCGGAAACGCTGGATGCGGAAATCCTCACGACGCACCGCGATGCGCGCATGCTCGGGCCGTGGGCGCAGTCTTTGCCAGGGGACGGCGGCGCGCAGCGTTTCCAGCAGTGCGATGCGCGCGCCATTGCGTGGCTCACCCGGCCGGCTGCCGATGGGGCGGCCGCGCTTGAGGGAAATCCGCTCGGCCCCTTCGCGCCCGGCGGTGGGCGCCCGGGGGCGCAGGCCGGCTGCGGCCAGGCTGGCCAGAAGCTGGGCCGGCAAGGCCGCGCGTTCGGCCTGGAGCACCACATCCTCCATCTTCTCGGAGGTCTGGGGCTGCTTT
>CANHTE010000166.1 GCA_947462945.1 Acetobacteraceae bacterium | reverse complement strand
CATGAGATAGGCCGCCATCACGGGAATATCGGCGGCACCCACGCTCTGGATGAACAGCAGCCCCATCCCCGGCCACTGGAACACCGTCTCCGTCACGATGGCGAAGGCGATGATGCCGCCCAATTGCAGGCCGGCGATGGTGATGACGGGCACCAGCGTGTTCTTCAGCGCATGGCCGAAATTGATGGCGCGGTTGGGCAGGCCACGGGCCCGGGCGAATTTGATGTAGTCGGTGCGCAGCACCTCCATCATCTCGGAGCGGACCAAGCGCATGATGAGCGTCAGTTGGAACAACCCCAGCGTCACCGCCGGCAGGATCAGCGCCTTCAGCCCGCCCCAGGTGAGGAAGCCCGTGGACCACCAGCCCAGCCGCGTCACATCCCCCCGCCCAAAGCTCGGCAACCAACCCAGCCAGACCGAGAAGGTGAGGATCAGCAAAATGCCGATCAGGAAGGTCGGCAATGAAACACCAACCAGGCTGAAGGTCAGGAAAAACCGGGACAGCCAGGAATTGCGGTAAAGCCCGGTATAGACGCCCATCGGCACGCCGATCAGCAGCGCGATGAAGGCCGCCGTCAGTGCCAGTTCCAGCGTGGCCGGCGCACGCTCCGCGATGAGTTCCGCCACGGGGCGAGAAAGCCGGTAGGACAAGCCAAACTCCCCCTGCACCGCATTGCCGAGGAAGGTGCCGAATTGCACGAAGAAGGGCTTGTCCAGCCCCAAATCCCGCACCAGCGCCTCACGCTGCGCCTCGGTGAAGTCCTGCCCCAGCATGATGGACACCGGGTCGCCCACATAGGCGAACATGGCGAAGCTGATGAGCGAGACGACAAACATCACCGGCAAGGCCTGGAGGATGCGTGAGACGACGAAGGAGAACATGCGGCCTCAGTTCACCACGGCCCAGCGGAAGTAAGGCTGGTTATTCGCCATATGCGGAATGGCGAGGGTGGAGCGCATCGCCCAGGGGATCATCTGGTGGTGCAGCGGAATATGCGGCACGTCCTCACGATACAGGCGCAGCGCCTCACGGATCGTGGCCTGGCGGGCCTCGCCGGTCTCGACCTTCATGCGCTGGATCAGCGCATCCATGGCCGGGTTGGAGTAGCGGCCGTAATTCCAGATGCCATCCCCCTGGGCACCATTGCGGGTGGCCAGCAGCGACTGGAAGGAATACAGCGCATCCAGCGTCGGCACGCCCCAGCCCAACATATAGATGCTGGTATCGTCGCGCTGGATCTTGGCGAAGAAGGGCGCCAGCGGCATGGAGTTCAACCGCGCCCGCACGCCAATCCGCGCCCACATGGCGACGATGGCCTGGCAGATCTGCTCATCATTGATGTAGCGGTTGTTGGAGCAATCCAGCGTGATCTCAAAGCCATTCGGATAGCCGGCCTCGGTCAGCAGCGCCCGCGCCCGCGCCTGATCGTAAGGCAGGCGCACATCCTCCTCCCGCGCGAAGCCGTTCACCTGCTCTGGGAAAAGCGTGCCGGTGACGACGCTCTGGCCGCGCATCGTGGTGCGATGGATCGCCTGGATATCAATGGCCTGATACAGCGCCCGCCGCACCCGCACATCGCGCAGCGGGTTGCGGCCGCGCACATCGGAATAGAGCAGCTCATCGCGCGCCATATCCATGGCGAGGAAGATGGTCCGCACCTCGGGCCCTTCGAGCACGCGCAGGCCCTGGGTGTTGCGCAACCGCGCGAGGTCCTGCAAGGGCGGGTCCATCACGAAGTCGATTTCGTTCGACAGCAGCGCCGCCACCCGCGTCGCGTCACTGGCGATGGGGCGGAAGATGATCTCGGTCACGTTGCCGGCGTTGCTCGGCACCTGCCAGCCCCACCAATCGGCGCTGCGCACCAGCACGGTGCGCACATCGGGCTCGCGCGATTGCAGGCGGAAGGCGCCGGTGCCGTTGGTGTTGCGGGTGGTGTGCATCTCCTCGCGCTGGCGGGTGTTCTGCGGGCGAGCGGCGTTGTTCCGCTCGGACCACGAACGCGACATCATGAAGACCGAGGCCAGCTTGTTGGGCAGGATGGGGTCCGGCGCCTTCGTGATGATGTCCACCGTCAGGCCATCCACCGCCACCGCGCGGTCAATCGTGTCCACGAAGATGCCGAAATTGCTGGTGGGCTGCAGCGCGCGGGTGATGCTGAACACCACGTCATCGCTGGTGAAGGCCTCGCCCTCATGGAAGCGCACATTGGGGCGCAGGGTGAAGCGCCAGCGCGTCGGCTCCTCCTGAGTCCAGGCGGTGGCCAGGCCGGGCTCCAGGCCAAGCTGCTGGTTGCGGCTGATCAGGCTGTCATAAATCTGCTGCAGCACCATGGTGACGGTGCCCACATTCTGGCTGTGCGGGTCCATCGTGTTCGGATCGCCGCTCGCGGCCCAGCGCGCGGTCCGCGCCTCGGCAACGCCCATCATCAGCGCCACGACCAGGGTCGCGGCCCGCCAGAATGCCTTCATTTCATATCTCCCGAATTTCCGGCCTCGCCCACCGGAAACCCCGCTATACGGGGGGACTCGCGCCGGGGGAAGCCTCTTTCGCCGTGTCGCCGCCCCATTCCTTGATGAGCGTATAGCCCAGCGCCAGCAGCACCGGCCCCAGGAAAAGCCCCAGAAAGCCAAAGGCCAGCACGCCGCCCAAGGCGCCCAGGATGGTCAGCAGCAGCGGCAAATCCGCCCCGCGTGAGATGAACCAGGGCCGGATCACATTATCCACCGAGGAAATGCCCAGCCCGCCATATAGCGCCAGGAAAATGCCCCAGCCGATGCTTCCCGTGGCCAGCAGCCAGATCGAGGCTGGAATCCAAACCAGCGGCGCGCCCACCGGCAGGATGGAAATGACGCCCGCGATGACGGCCAGCAGCACCGGCTGCGGCACCCCCGAAATCCACAGGCCAAAGAAGGTCATGAAGCCCTGCGCCACGGCTGTGCCCAGCATGCCATACACCACGCCGCGCGTGACATTGCCGGTCAATTCCCACAAATGCGCGGCGCGTGGGCCGGCCAGGCGCTCCAGCACGCCATAGGCGCCCTGGGCCAGCGCCGGCCCGTCCTTGTAGATGAAGAAGGCCAGCAGGATGGCGATGAGCATCTCCGCCACCCCCGAAAGCAGCCCCAGCAGAAGCGAGAGCGCAAATTGCGCGATATCCCCCGCATAGGGCCGGATGGCGGCCACAAGGTGAGAGGCATCGCCCGCCAGCGCCTGCCACCAGTCATTCATGTAGGGGCCGGCCAAGGGGATCATCAGGAAGACGCCCGAAAGGTCTGGCAGGCCCTCGCTGAACACGCGCACCAGCCAATTGCGGATGCCCTCGATATCCTCGCGCCGCACGGGCGTGGCGAAAACCAGCGGCAGGCCGATCAGCAGAAATTCCGCCAGGACCATGAGGGCCGCGGCCGAACCCCGCCCCAGGCACAGCCTGTCAGTCAGGAAGCGATAGGCAGGCCAGGTGCAGAACACCAGGATGACGGCCCACATCAGGGCTGAGATGAAGGGCTTCAGCACCAGGAAGCAGCCGATGGCCAGCGCCGCCGCCGCCAGGAAGCCGACCAGCCGCGCCAGCTGTTCCTTGTTGTCCATCATCCACCCTTTGCCCTGCTGCGCCGAAGGGACGTAGAATGCTTCAGTGAACATCCTGGCACCACCCCGGCCGCGGCTTTCGGTCGAGATCGTCTTCGATCTCGTCTGCCCCTGGTGCTATCTGGGCGTCCGCCGCCTGCTGCGCGTGCTGGCCAACCGCCATGATCTGCAGCCTGATCTGCAATGGCGCCCCTTCCTGCTGAACCCGGAAATCGCCCCCGGCGGCGTTCCCCGCCAGGATTGGCTGGCCCGGAAATTCGGCGGTGAGGACCGCGCCCGCCGCCTGCACGGCACCATCACCGATCTCGGCCGGGTGGAGGGGATCGAGTTCCGGTTTGACCTGCTGCGCCGCATCCCCGCCAGCCTGGACGCCCATCGCCTGCTGCGCTGGGCTGGCCGCCAGGCCCCCGTGGACCATCTGGTGGGGCGCATCTTCGCCGCCTATTTCTGCGAGGGGCAGGATATCGGCCAGCACGGCACCCTGGCCGCCCTGGCCGCCGAGGAAGGCTTTGACGGCGCCGCAGCCCTGCGCTTCCTGTCCGGCGCGGGCGAGACGGAGTGGGTGCATCTGGAAAACCTGCGCGCCCACCGCCTCGGCATCAACGGCGTGCCCTGTTTCCTCGTGGATGGCGAGCACGCCATCGCCGGCGCACAGGAGCCGGAGGTGCTGGAACGGCTGATCGAAGTGGCGCTCGCCGCCGGCTGATCAGCCGGCCAGGAAGGCCACCAGATCCTGCGAAAGCCGGTCCTTATGGGTCACATTCAGCCCATGCGGCGCGCCCTCATACTCGATCAGATGCGCGCCCCGGATCACGGCGGCGGCTGGCCTGGCTGAGGCCGCAATGGGCACCGTCGCGTCCGAGGTGCCATGGATGATCAGCGTGGGCACGGCGAAGGCCTCCAGATCGGGGCGGAAATCCGTCTGCGCGAAGGCCTCCAGGCAGGCCAAGGTCGGCTTCAGGCCCGCCATCATCGCCAGGCTGCGTGTCCATTGCAGAACTTCATCACTGACGGGCGTGGCAAAGAAGCCCACGCCGTAGAAGGCCTTGAAGAAGCTGGCGAAGAAATGCGCCCGGTCCTCCTTCAGCTCCACGGCCATCTGGTCCAGCGTGGCTTGTGGCACGCCCTCGGGATGATCCGTGCGCTCCACCAGCAAAGGCACGACGGAGGAAACCAGCCCGGCCTTTCGAATGCCGGCACCCCCATGCCGGGACATGT